>WRGV01000011.1 GCA_009787035.1 Propionibacteriaceae bacterium
CACGCCCGAGGCTGCGAAGCTGGACGATCCCTGCCCGGCCAGCCGCTCGCCGGCCAGCGCCACCGCGCCCAGGCCGAGGACGAGCAGCAGCGTCCACACGGCGTACGACGTCTGGTCGAACGCGATCGCCCCCTCGGCGCCGATCTGGAAGCCCCCCGTGTGCTGCAGGTGCACCCAGTCGCCGATGGTGAACGCCAGCGCGCAGACCAACGTCAGCACGGCCAGGCACACCTGGACGGTGAAGCGCCACGCCCGGGGCACGACGGCCTCGGCCAGCACGCCGAGCAGCGCGCCGATGCCGACGGCCAATACCGGGGCGAGCTTCAGGTACTCGATCACGGGCGTCATCGGTTGCCTCCCAGGATCGCGGGCGCCGGATCATCGACGCCCAGCGCGGACATGGCCTGCGTCGCGCTCGGCGCGACCGCATTGGTCAGCGGGCCCGGCACGAAGCCGACGACCAGCAGCAGGGCAAGCAGCACGCCGACAACGGCGGTCTGACGCTTGCCCAGATCGACGACATGGGCCAGGGCCTGTTCGTCGGGTTCGCCGGTCATCGTGCGCTGGTAGACCAGCATGATGTAGACGGCGGCGGCCAGCGTGCCCAGCATCGCGACCGTCGTGTAGATCGGGTGGCGCTGCCAGGCGCCGGCCAGCGCCAGCAGCTCGCCCGTGAAGTTGCCGAAGCCCGGCAGGCTCAGCGTCGCCAGGCCCGACATCAGGAACAACCCGGCCAGCAGCGGCGCCTTGCGGGCCAGGCCGGTGAACCGTCCGATGGTCTGCGTGCCCAGGCGCACCGACGTCCAGCCGGCCAGCAGCAGCAGCGCGGCGGCGGACAGCCCGTGCGCGAACATGTAGACGCCGGCACCGGTGATCGAGGCCGTCGTGAAGCTGAAGATGCCGAACACCATGAAGCCGAAGTGGCTGATGGACGTGAACGCGACCAGCCGCATCAGCGAGCGCGAGGCGATCGCCATGAACGCGCCGTACAGGATCGACAGGATCGCCAGCGCCAGCACGACGGGGCTTGCCCACTGGCTGGCCTGGGGGAACAGCCGCAGGCACAAGATGATCATGCCGAAGGCGCCGATCTTGTCGAGCACGCCCACGACGAGCATGGACGCCCCGGGCGCCGACTGGCCGACGACGTCCGGCAGCCAGGAGTGGACGGGCACCAGCGGCGCCTTGATCGCGAAGCTCACGAAGAACGCGATGAACAACCAGCGCCCGACGACCGGGGCCAGATGCAGGTTGGCCAGGTCGGACAGCAGCAGGCTCGGCATGCCCGTGGCCGCCGAGGCGGCGATCAGGCCGATGACGCCGGCCAACAGGATCAGCCCACCCGCCAGCGAATAGATCAAGAACTTGAGGGCCGCACCGCCGCGGTGGCGTCCGCCCCAGCCGCCGATCAGNAAGTACGCCGGAATCAGCGTCGCCTCGAAGAAGAAGAAGAACACGAGCAGGTCGTTCGCCAAGAAGACGAACAGGGCCAGGCCCGACAGCAGCAGCGTCAGCGGCGTGAACAGGTCGGACGACCAGCCGATCGCCTTGCCGGCGCCGCGGTGCTCGTCGTCTGGCGTCGTCCCGGACTCGTCCGGCGGCACCGCGTCGTCATCGGCGGCACCCAGCCGCCAGGTCACGATCAGCGCGGCCAGCGGCAGCAGCGTGGCCAGCAGCACCATCGGCTTGGCCAGACCGGTCAGGCTCAGCGCCCACCAGGCCCCGATCGGGGCGATCCAGCGATAGGCCACCGTGAAGTCGTAGCCGCCGTGGCCCTGCATGGCCACGAGCACCACGGCGAGCACCAGCGCGACCGCGGCGAAGCCCAGGCCGATCCAGCGCCCAAGCCGTCCCCGGACGGCGAAGGTCACGCCCGCTCCGACGATGGGCAACACGCCCAGAATGGTCAGCATCCTCGTCCCTCCCCCGTCACATCCACAGTCCGGCCAGCAGCACGGCCAGCGCCACCACGACGCCGAACGCCATGACCAGCGCGTACGAGCGCACCATGCCGTTCTGCAGGTTTCGCACCAGCTCCGACCCGCGTCCCAGCCCGTGCGCGGCCCCGCGCACGCCGCCATCGACGACGTAGCGATCGACGGCCGCCACACCCTGGGCCAGCAGTTCACCCGGGCGGACGAGCACCGTGTCCACCGCCTGGTTGGCGTACAGCTCGTTGTTGCCCACCACCATGAGGGCGTTGTGCGGCTCGGCGGCCAGCGCCTCCACCGGCCGGCGGTAGACCAGGAAGGCCGCCACCACGCCGANGATCACGACCAGCAGCGCAACACCCGACTGCCAGGTCACTTCGAGCAGCCCGTGGTCACCCACGACCGACCCGATGGCCGGGCTCAGGAAGCCCTGGATCCAGCCGTTGATGCCCAGGCCCAGGAACAGCGAGATGATGCCCAGCACGACCAGCGGCGCGGTCATGACGGCCGGCGACTCGTGCGGGGCGACGCCGTCGTCCCAGCGCTTGTCGCCGAAGAACGTCAGCATGACCAGGCGCGTCATGTAGAACGCCGTCACACCGGCACCCAGCGTGGCCAGCACGCCGTACACCATGTTCTGCTGGAAGGCGGCCGCGATGATGTGGTCCTTCGAGTAGAAGCCGGACGTGAACGGGAAGCCGATGATCGCCAGGTATCCGCAGGCGAACGTCAAGAAGGTGAACGGCATGACCTTGCGCAGCGCGCCGAAGACGCGGATGTCGGTCGAGTCGTTCATGCCGTGCATCACCGAGCCAGCGCCCAGGAACATGTTGGCCTTGAAGGCGCCGTGCGTCAGCAGGTGGAAGATGGCCAGCGCCGCGCCCACCGGGCCCAGGCCCGCGGCCAGCATCATGTAGCCGATCTGGCTCATCGTCGATCCGGCGAGCACCTTCTTGATGTCCTGCTTGGCGCAGCCGATCCAGGCGCCCACGAGCAGCGTCACCGTGCCGACGATCGCGACGGCGATCTGGGCAGCCGGGGCCACCGCGTAGATCGCACCCGAGCGCACCACCAGGTAGACGCCGGCGGTGACCATCGTCGCCGCGTGGATCAGCGCCGACACCGGGGTCGGGCCCTCCATGGCGTCCAGAAGCCAACTCTGCAGCGGCACCTGCGCCGACTTGCCGCAGGCCGCCAGCAGCAGCCCGAAGCCGATCAGGCCGGCCCACACGTGGCCCATCTGGGGCATCGCGGCGTCCACGGCGGCGAAGTTCAGCGAGCCGACCTGGCTGAACAGCATCATGATGGCCGCCAGCAGGCCCAGGTCGCCGATCTTGTTGGCGACGAATGCCTTCTTCGCGGCCAGCGCGGCGGACTGCCGCTGCTGCCAGAAGCCGATCAGCAGGTAGCTGGACAGGCCCACGCCCTCCCAGCCGACGAACACCATCGCGTAGTTGTTGCCGAGCACCAGCAGCAGCATGGCGGCGACGAACAGGTTCAGGTAGCCGAAGAAGCGGCGCCGTCCCGGATCGTGGGCCATGTAGCCCACCGAATACAGGAAGATCAGCGAGCCGACGAACGTGACCAGCAGCACGAACAGGATCGACAGCGGGTCGACCAGCAGGCCGACGTCGATCGTCCAGCCGCCCACGGCCAGCCACTGGTACACGTGCACGGACTGCGCGCGTTGGGACGGGTCGAGGCCCAGCAGGTTCGCGAACAGCACGATCGCGAAGATCAGCGAGATGACCGGCCCGGCGACGCCAAGCCAGTGGCCCCATGCGTCGGCGCGGCGTCCGGCCACCAGCAGAATGGCGGCGACCAGCAGCGGCACCGCGATCAGCACCCAGGCCTGCGTGAAGACGCCCGTCGCGGCGACGGGAGCCAGCGTTTCCATGATCGTCATCGGCNCCCCCTACCGGCTCAACAGCTTGGCTTCGTCCACGCTGCCGGTGTGCCGGCTGCGGAAGATGGTGATCACGATGGCCAGACCGACCACGACCTCGGCCGCGGCGACCACCATCACGAAGAACGTGGCCACCTGCCCGCCCAGGTCACCGTGCTGGTAGGCGGAGCTGACCAGCACGAGGTTGGCGGCGTTGAGCATCAGCTCGATCGACATGAACACGATCAGCGCGTTGCGGCGCACGAGCACGCCGGCCAGGCCGATGGCGAACAGGATCGCCGACAGGATCAGGTAATCGTTCGGGTTCACTGCTCGTCCCCTTCGCTCGTGCGGGGCGCCGGCTCCTCGAAGGCCTGCTCGCCCAGCTCATCGGCGGCCGGGGGCGCGGGCAGCGCCGGCGCGGACCGTTCGATCGGCTCTGGCGCGATCAGCGGTTGGACGGGAATCACGGCCTGGCCGGACACCTCCGCATGCGCGCCCACGATCTCGTTGTGGGCCTCGATGACGGGCCGGGCCAGCTGCTGGGGATCCAGCACCGACTGGCCGCGCTCGTCCAGCGTCGCCGAGACGGACGTCGGCGCGACCGTGCCGTCCGGAAGCAGGGCCGGATAGTCGACCGAGTTGTGCCGCGCGTACACGCCGGGGCCCGGACGTGGTCCGGGGTGGACGCCCGCGGTCGCGTACGCCCGCATCTGCTCGGCGGCGTGCTCGGTCTGCGTGCGCTTGCGTCCCAGCCGCTCGCGGTGGGCCAGCACCATCGCGCCCAGCGCGGCGGTGATCACCAGCGCGGCGGTCGCCTCGAACGCCAGCACGTAGTGGCTGAACAGCAGCACGGCCAGGCTCTGGGCGTTGCCGCCGCTGGCCGAGTTGACCGAGTCGAGCCCGGCGGGATCACCGACGAACGCGTGTCCGATCGCCGCGATCAGCAGCGCAGCCACGCCCACGGCGGCGATGATCGCCAGCACGAGGTGGCCCTTGATGGCGTCCTTCATCTGTTCGGCGTTGTCGATGCCGATCAGCATCATCGCGAACACGAACACCATCATGATCGAGCCGGTGTAGACGATCATCTGCGCCACAAACAGGAACGGTGCGTCCAGGCTCGCGTACAGGATGCCCAGGCCGATCATCAGGCCCGCCAGGCACAGGGCCGAATGCACCATGCGCCGCAGCAGCACCATGCCCAGCCCCAGCAGGACGCAGCAGGGCGCCACGATCCAGAACGTCACCTGGACGCCGATTGCCATCGCGATCACTTGGCACCTCCCCGTGCGCCGCGGCGGCGCTGGTCCGCCACGACCGGGGGCCGCGTCGTGGGCACCCGGCGGTCGGGCTGGCCGGTCGGCGGCAGCCCGGTGAAGTAGTCGGTCTCGTCGTTGCCGAGGTAGCGCGGGTGCGGCGGCTGCGTCATGCCGGCGCCCAGCGGGGCCAGCAGCTCATCCTTGGTGTAGATGAGCGAGTCGCGCGTGCGATCGGCCAGCTTGAACTCGCCGGTCATCGTGAGCGCCCGCGTCGGGCACGCCTCGATGCACAGTCCGCAGAACACGCAGCGCAGGTAGTTGATCTCGTAGACCCGTCCGTACCGCTCACCCGGCGAGTAGCGCTCGTCGTCGGTGTTCTCGCCGGCCTCGACGTAGATCGCGTCCGCCGGGCACGCCCAGGCGCACAGCTCACAGCCGACGCACTTCTCCAGGCCGTCCGGCCAGCGGTTCAGCTGGTGCCGGCCGTGGAAGCGCGGCGCGAAGACCTTCTCCCTGCCCTTCTGAGGGTAGCCCTGCGTGAAGGGACGGCGGAAGATTGTGCGCAGCGTGATCCAGAATCCGCTCAGCGCGGCCATCTAGCCCACCCCCCTTTCGGCGGCGACCGGTTGGTACGGCCCCGCAGGCTCGGCATCGTCCGGCCCTAATCCGTAGCTGTCCCCGAACACCGGCACCCGGTCTCCCAGGGGCGGGGGCACCGGGTAGCCGCCGGCGAACGCGTCGAACGGCGCGGGGGCCTCCGGCTTGTCCCGGTCGGTCTTGCGGTCGGACAAGAAACCCCAGACATACATGGCGACCAGCACCACCAGCACGACGAACGCGACCACGAGCAGGCGCATCCGGCCCGTGCCCTCCCCGCCGCGGAACACCGACAGCACCAGGATCCACGCCAGGTTGAACGGGATCAGGATCTTCCAGCCGAAGCCCATGAACTGGTCGTAGCGGAAGCGCGGCAGCGCGGCCCGCACCCAGACAAACACGGTGACCAGGATCTGCACCTTGATGACGAACCAGATCAGGCCGAACCAGCCCTGATCAAGGTACCCGCCCCACAAGAAGTTGAACGGCCAGGGCGCCCGGTAGCCGCCGAGGAACAGCGTGGTCGCCACCGCGCAGACCGTGGCCATGTTGATGTATTCGGCCAGGTAATACAGCGCGTAGCGGAAGCCCGAGTAGTCGGTGATGTGGCCGCTGACCAGCTCGTTCTCGCATTCGGCGAGGTCGAACGGCAGGCGGTTGGTCTCACCGAACGCGGCGATCATGTACGTCAGGAAGCTCGGGATGAGCAGCAGGCCGTACCACCCCGGCAGCCGCAGCTCCCAGGTGCCGAACGTCAGCGGGACCGCCTGCGCACTCACGATGTCGGACGTCGACATCGAGCTGGAGTACATGAACACGGCCACCAGGCTCATGCCCATGGCGACCTCGTAGCTGATCAGCTGTGCCGAGGCACGCATCGATCCGAGCAGCGAGTACGTGCCGTTGCTGGCCCAGCCGGCCAGCACCAGGCCGTAGATGCCCAGGCCCGCGATCGCCATGACGAACAGCACCGCGACCGGCAGGTCGGCGACCTGCAGGTTGGTCACGCGTCCGAACACCGACACCTGCCCGCCCAGCGGGATGACGGCCCAGACGGAGAATGCCGCCAGGCCCGTCAGGAACGGCGCCAGGTTGAACACGAACGGATCGGTGCGGGCCGGACGGAAGTCCTCCTTGAACATCAGCTTGACGCCGTCGCCGACGGCCTGACACAGGCCGTTGGGGCCGTTCATGATCGGGCCGTGGCGCTGCTGCATCTTGCCGAGCACGCGGCGCTCGTACCACACGTTGAAGATCGTCCACACCAGCAGGACCACCAGCACAACGATCACCTTGATGACGACCAGCCACCACGGATCGGTGCCGATGACACCGGGCGTTTGCATCGGGATCATGCCACACCTCCCAGGCTCAGGCGCACGCGGTCACCCGGCTGGGCGGCCACGAATCCGTACGTGCCGGCATCGGCACGCAACGGGATCCACACGACATCGTCCACCATCGGCACGACCTCGACCGGGCCGGTCCAGGCGTGCTCGTCGTGCGACAGCGTCGCCAGCGCGCCGGTGACCAGGCCGACCTTGGCGGCCGTCACCGGGGACATGCGCATCACGACGGCGGGTGCGGCGGCGCGCAGCGCGTCGGCACCGTCCAGGCAGCGCGAATCGTCCAGCAGCGTGCGCCATCCGGCCAACGTGACCTCGATCGCGTCCTTGTCGAGCACCAGGCGAGGCTGATCGACCGCCAGCGCCTCGGTCTGCGGACGCGGCGAGGGGGTGCCCCGCCAGTCATCCAGCTCGGCGTACGCGGCGCGGGCCTGCGCCGGATTGCGCATCGCGACGTCCTTGCCCATGGCCTGCGCCAACGCGGCCAGCACGCGGACGTCCGGCATCGGCGAGACGGCGGAGTCGTCCACGAGCCCGACGTGGCGCACCGCGCCCGTCCAGCTGATGAACGTGCCCTCCTGCTGTTCCAGCAGCGCAACCGGCAACACCACGTCGGCGTACCGGGTCGCCAGGGACGCCCGCTGCTCAAGGCTGACGGTGAACGCCCTCGCCAGGGCGCGTTCGGCCTGCTCCGGATCGGGCAGATCGGCCACGTCCAGCGCGCCGGTCACCAGCGCGACCAGCTCGCCCGCGGCGGCCGCGGCGAGCATCGCCGACGCGTCCATGCCCTTGGAATCCGGGATCGGCATGTTCCACATGGCGGCCAGCTCGATGCGGGCCTTGATGTCGTCGGCCGCGCGGCCACCGGGCAGCAGACCCGGCAGGCAGCCTGCCCGCACCGCGCCCGGCTCGCCGGCCCGACGGGGCACCCAGGCGAAACGCATCCCGGCCTCCTCCGCCAGGCGGGCCACCTCGGACAGCAGGCCGGGCACCAGCGCGGCTCGCTCGCCCACGAGCAGAACGGCATCGGGGCCCAGCACGCCGGATTCGGCCATGCCGCGCAGCACCGACACCTCCTCGCCCGGACGGGTCTGGCGCAGGCTCGCGCCCATGCGCCGACTGCCGCGGCTGAGCAGCGGCGCGATCGTCGTCACCGACAGGCCGCGCTTGCGCCACGCCTTGCGCAGCCGCAGGAAGATCATCGGGCACTCGTCCTCGGGATCCAGCGCCAGCAGGACGACCTGCCGCGCCGACTCCAGCTCCGGGTAGCCGATCGCCTCCGGCTGCGGACGCGTCGCCAGCCAGGCCAGGAACGCGGCCTCCTCCGCGCTGCCTGCGCGGGCACGGAAGTCGATGTTGTTGACCCCCAGCACGGCCCGGGCGAAGCGGGAGTACGCCAGCGCGTTCTCCGTCGTCAGGCGCCCACCGGGCAGCACGCCGACGCTGCGGCGGGCCTGCACCAGGCCCTTGGCGGCCGTCGCCAGCGCCTCGGGCCAGCTTGCGGGCACCAGCTGGTCGCCGCGACGCACCAGCGGCGTCGTCAGGCGGTCATCCAGATGACCCGAATGGAAGCCAAATCGTCCCTTGTCGCAGGCCCATTCCTCGTTCACGTCCGGGTCGGAAGCGGCCAGGCGGCGCTTGACCGCGTAGTGGCGGGCGTCGGTGCGCAGCGAGCAGCCGGCGGCGCAGTTGTCGCACGCCGTCGCGGTGCTGGCCAGGTCGAACGGACGCGCCTGGAAGCGGTAGTCACGGCTGGTCAGCGCGCCGACCGGGCAGATCTGGACGACGTTGCCGGCGAAGTAGCTGTCGAACGGCTCGCCGGGCACCGTGCCGATCTGGCTCTTGGCGCCGCGCTCGACCAGCGACAGCGCCGCATCCCCACTGATCTGGTCGAGGAAACGCGTGCAGCGCTGGCACAGGACGCAGCGCTCGCGGTCGAGCAGCAGCAGCGAGCCCAGCGGCGTCGGCTTGGGATAGCGGCGCTTGGCGGCGTCGAACCGGCTGTGCTCGCGGCCGTCCGTCATCACCTGGTTCTGCAGCGGGCACTCGCCCGCCTTGTCGCAGATCGGGCAATCCAGCGGGTGGTTGACCAGCAGGAACTCCAGGATGCCGGCCTGCATGTCGCGGGCGTTCTGGCTCGTGGCGCCCGTGGCGATCTGCATGCCCGGCATGGCCTCCAGCGCGCAGGCGGGCTGCGGCTTCATCGCGCGGCCGTTGCCGGCGTCAGGCACGTCCACCAGGCAGGCGCGGCAGGCCGCCACCGGATCGAGCAGCGGATGGTCGCAGAACCGCGGGATCGCCACGCCGGCCTGCTCGGCCGCGCGGATCACCGGCGTGCCCTTGGGCACCGCCGTCTCGATGCCGTCGATCGTCAGGGTGACCATGTCGGTCGGAGTCTGCTCGCTCATGCGTCCTCACCTCCCCGGCCGCGGCGCGGGCGCCTCGGCTTGCCAATGGTTCGCCGGGCGGGGGCCGCCGGAGCAGGGGTTGGTGCCGCCACGGGCGCGGGCGCCGGAGCCGGCTCGGGCTCCGGGGCGACCAGCGTGAAGGCGGCGCTGCGTTCGTACGGCAGCAGCTCCCACGCGGGGGTGTGGTAGCCGGCCTCGAACTCGGGACGGAAGTGCTTGATCGCGCTGGTCACGCAGGCCACGAAGCCGTCCGCCAGCGTGCAGAAGCTCTTCGAGCTGACCTGCGCGCAGATGTCGAGGATCTTCTCGATGTCCCCGGGCTGTCCCTGGCCGGCCTCCAGCCGCTTGAGCAGCTGCACCAGCCACCAGGAGCCCTCGCGGCACGGCGTGCACTTGCCGCACGACTCGTGCTGGTAGAACTCGACCCAGCGCGTCGTCGTGCGCACCACCGACACCGTCTCGTCGAACACCTGCAGCGCCTTGGTGCCCAGGATCGACCCGGCCGCAGCCACCGACTCGTAGTCGAGCGGCACGTCCAGGTGCTCCGGGGTGAACAGCGGCGTGGACGACCCGCCCGGGGTGAAGAACTTCAGCTCGTGCCCCTCGCGCACCCCACCGGCCAGGTCGAGCAGCGTCCGGAACGTGATGCCCAGCGGAGCCTCGAACTGGCCCGGATTCTTGACGTGGCCGCTGATCGAATAGATCGTCGCGCCCGCAGACTTCTCGGTGCCCATCGACGTGTACCACGCGGCGCCGTTGCGCATGATCGCCGGCACCGACGCGATCGACTCGGCGTTGTTGACCACCGTCGGGCAGGCGTACAGGCCCGCGACGGCCGGGAACGGNGGACGCAGGCGCGGCTGGCCGCGGCGGCCCTCCAGCGAGTCGAGCAGCGCGGTCTCTTCGCCGCAGATGTACGCGCCGGCCCCGGCGTGCACCACGATGTCGCAGGCGTAGCCGCTGCCGGCGACGTTTGGTCCCAGCAGGCCGGCCGCGTACGCCTCCTCGACGGCCTGGCGCAGCCGGCGGATGACGTGCACGACCTCGCCGCGCACGTACAGGAACGCCTGGTGCGCACCCACCGCGTAACACGCGATGATCGCGCCCTCGACGACCAGGTGCGGGCTGGCCATGAGCAGCGGCATGTCCTTGCAGGTGCCGGGCTCCGACTCGTCGCAGTTGACGACCAGATACTTGGGATGGGCGTTGTCGGCCGGGATGAAGCTCCACTTCATGCCGGTCGGGAAGCCGGCGCCGCCGCGCCCGCGCAGCCCGGAGGCCTTGACCTCGTTGATGACATCCGCCGGACGCATCGTCAGCGCGCGGCGCAGGCCGTCGTAGCCGCCGTGGCGGGTGTACGCGTCGAGCTTCCACGACTGCGGCACCGCCCACGTGGCGGTCAGGATCGGAGTGAGCGTGTCGGTCATCGTGCCTCACCGCCCGTCGGGGTGGACGAGGCCGCACCCGGGGTGGGTGCCTTCCAGTCGTGCCACTTGGCCACGCGCAGGCCCATGACGCTGGCCTCGCCGCTGGCCGGGCCCTCGTCGGCGCGGCCGTCCGAGAAGCCGGCGAGCACGCGCTCGGAGTTGCGCCAGCTGGTGACCACCGCGCCGCGGTCGGCCGTCACGGGACGTCCGGCCGCCAGGTCGTCCAAAATCTTGTCGGCCTTCTCGGGCGTCATGTTGTCCATGAACTCCCAGTTGACCATCATGACCGGCGCGTAGTCGCAGGCGGCGTTGCACTCGACGGCCTCCAGCGAGAACAGGCCGTCGGCCGTCGTCTCGCCGTCGCCGATGCCCAACCGGCGGCTGACATGCTCGAACAGCATGTCGCCGCCCATCACCGCGCACAGCGCCGTCGTGCAGATGCCGAGGTGGTGCATGCCCGCCTGGCGCCGCTTGAACATGGTGTAGAACGTCGCCACGCCGCTCACCTGCGCCGGGGTCAACCCGAGGATGTCGGCGCAGACGCGCACGCCCGCCGCGCTGACCCGGCCGTCCACGCTCTGCACGAGGTGCAGCATCGGGATCAGCGCCGAGCGCGGCTGCGGGTAGCGCGAGGCCAGCTCGCGCAACTCGGCGACCGTCTGGTCGGTGATGTGCGTCGACTGATCCGACTGGTCGACCCCGCCCGTGCCGGACAGGTCGGCCTCGAACGGATGCGGATCCTGGTGCGCCGGGCTCATCGGTCCACCCCTCCCATCACCGGGTCGATCGAACCGACCGACACCACCATGTCGGAGAGCATGCCGCCCTCGCACATCATCGGAATTGCCTGCACGTGGTGGAACCCTGGGTCGCGCAGGTGCACGCGGAACGGCTTGTTCCCCCCGTCGCTGACGACGAAGCAGCCGAGCTCGCCACCGGGCGCCTCGACCGCCTGGTACACCTGGCCCGGCGGCACCGGGAAGCCCGAGGTGACCTTCTTGACGTGGTGGATCAGCTCTTCCATCGACGTGCCCATGATCGTGCGCACGTGCTCGTTGCTGTTGCCCTGGCCGTCCGCGCCCACCGACAGGTCGGACGGCGAGCCGAGGATCGGATCCTGGATGACGTGCGGCTGCCCGGCCGTGTCCTGCAGCTTGGTGACGCACTGCTTCAGGATGCGCACCGACTCGTCCATCTCCATCAGGCGGATCTTCCACCGGGCCATGCCGTCGGCGGTCGTGTCACCGCACACGTCGAAGTCGTAGGTCTCGTAGCCGCAGTAGGGCTGCATCTTGCGCAGATCCCAGCTGTAGCCGGTGGCCCGCAGCGCCGGGCCGGTCACGCCCAGCGCCATGCACTGGGCGAGATCGAGCGTACCGACGCCCTCCATGCGGGCCTTGAAGATCGGGTTCTCCAGCGTGAACTCGCCGATCTCGGGCAGGCCCTCGGTCAGCCGGGCGACCAGCTCACGCAGCCGGTCGACGCCGTCGGTGGGCAGATCCACCGACACGCCGCCGGGACGGATGTAGGCCGTGTTCATGCGCAGGCCGCACACCGCATCGGAGAAGTCGAGGCAGCGTTCGCGCTCGCGCAGACACACCATCATGACGGACGACGCGCCCAGCTCCAGCGCGCACGAGCCCACCGCGATCAGGTGCGAGGCGATGCGGTTCAGCTCCATCGCCATCACGCGCAGCACGTTGGCGCGCTCGGGGATGTCGGCCGTGATGCCCAGCGCCTTGTCGACCGCCAGGCAGTACGCGGCCTCGTTGAACGTGTGCGCCACGTAGTTGCAGCGCGAGATCACCGGGGCGCCCTGCGTCCAGGTGCGGTGCTCCATCTGCTTCTCGATGCCGCTGTGCAGGAAGCCGATGCCGGGGCGCACCGACAGCACCGTCTCGCCGTCCATCTCCAGCACCAGCCGCATCACGCCGTGCGTGGACGGATGGGCCGGGCCCATGTTGACGACGATCATCGAGTCGGCACGTTCGGCCTGGTTCGCCACGATCTGATCCCAGTCGGCGCCGCCCGCCAGGTACTGGCTTGCGCCCTCCGGATCGTCCGGCT
>WRGV01000012.1 GCA_009787035.1 Propionibacteriaceae bacterium
GCCAGGAACAAGCCCGCCCGCGCGCGCTCGTCCACCGTCAGACCGGACAGCTCGACGCCGTCCAGGGTCACCGAACCCGAGACGATGTGATACTTCGGGTGGCCCGCGATGGCGTACGCCAGCGTCGACTTCCCCGAGCCGTTCGGCCCCATGATCGCGTGGACCTCGCCCGAGCGCACCGTCAGGTCGACGCCCTTGAGGATCAGTTTGGGGCCCTGTTCGGTCTCGATCTCGACGTGCAGGTCGTTGATCGCCAGTTCGGCCATGCTTCAGTTCTCCTTGTTCTGGGTGGTGCCGCTTGGGATGGACGGATGTGGGGCGGACGCGGCCAGCGCGTCCAGTTCGGCGTCGACCATGCTGGTCAGGTGCGCCTCGACGACGGGCACGCCGATGCGGCGGATGATGTCCTGGAAGAAGCCCTGCACGATCAGGCGCCGCGCGAGGTCCTCCGGGATGCCCCGGCTCTTCAGGTAGAACAGCTGCTCCTCGTCGAAGCGCCCGGTGCTGGACGAGTGCCCCGCGCCGATGATGTCGCCGGTCTCGATCTCCAGATTGGGCACCGAGTCGGCCACGCAGCCGTCGGTCAGCACCAGGTTGCGGTTCTGCTCGTAGCTGTCGATGCCGACCACGCCGCGCCGGATCAGCACGTCGCCGACCCACACGCTGTGCGCGCCCTGGCCCTGCAGCGCGCCGCGGTAGTCGACGCGGCACGTGGTGTGCGACTGGTTCTGGTCGATCCAGAGCCGGTGCTCCAGGTGCTGGCCGGCGTCGGCCAGATACAGGCCATACAGCTCGGCGGTGCCCCCGGGCCCGGCGTACGACAGGTCGTTCTGCATCCGGACGAACGCGCCACCGAAGCTGACCGCGACGTGCCGGTAGTGCGCGTCGCGCCCCACGCTGGCCTGCGTCAGGCCCGCGTGCAGGCTGGTGTCGTCCCAGTCCTGCAGGCTGACCACCGTCAGGTTCGCCCGGTCGCCCACGAGCACCTCGACGTTGCCCAGGTGCTGGGCCAGTCCCTCGTGGTGCAGCACGACGATGCCCTGCGCGTCCGGTCCCGCCTCGATCACGAGGTGCGAGTACGACCGGTGCGCCGCGTCCGTGCCCTGCAGCCGCACCGTGACGGCCTCGCTCAGGTGCGCGCCGTCCGGGATGCGCACGTACAGCGCGTCCGCGACCTTGGTCTCGACGAGGGCGCTGGGACGGTCCACGGGCACCAGCACGGCACCCCACGGGGCCTGGCCGGTGTTGAGCACCTGCACCGACACGCCGTCGGGTGCCTGCACGCCCAGCCGCATCGGCGAGGTGGCCGGGTCGTCAGACCGCTCGCCGACCAGCGTCATGATGGGTTCGGACGGTGTGAAGCGCCAGATTTCCTCGTGCCGGTCGGGCAACGGGTGGTCTTCCACGCGGAAGCTCGACACGGGCGCCAGGTGCGAGCCTTCGAGGTGGCTCGTCTGTTCCAGCCCAGCCTGCACTGCTGTGGTCGTCTCTGCCATGTCGCTCAGCCCACCGATCCCTGCATCTGCAGCTCGATGAGCCGGTTCAGCTCCAGCGCGTATTCCATCGGCAACTCCTTGGCGATCGGCTCGATGAAGCCGCGCACGATCAGCGCCATGGCCTCGTCCTCGCTCAGCCCCCGGCTCATCAGATAGAACAGTTGATCATCGCTCACGCGCGACACCGTGGCCTCGTGGGCCATCGACACCTCGGGCTCGCGGATGTCCTGGTAGGGGTACGTGTCCGAGCGCGAGACGTCGTCCACCAGCAGCGTGTCGCATTTCACGTTGCTGGTCGAGTGGTGCGCCCCCGGCTGCACCCGGATGAGCCCGCGGTACGCCGTCCGTCCGCCCGACCGGGCCACCGACTTGCTGATGATCCGGCTGCTCGTGTGCGGGGCGAAGTGGATCATCTTCGAGCCCGAATCCTGGTGCTGGCCGGGCCCGGCGAAGGCGATCGACAGCGTCTCGCCGGTCGCATGCTCGCCCATCAGCCACACGGCCGGGTACTTCATGGTCGTCTTGGCACCGATGTTGCCGTCGACCCACTCCATCGTCGCGCCCTCGGCGCAGGTGGCCCGCTTGGTCACCAGGTTGTACACGTTGGCCGACCAGTTCTGGACGGTGGAGTAGCGCACCCGGGCGTCCTTCTTGATGATGATCTCGACGACGGCCGAGTGCAGCGAGTCGGAGCTATAGATGGGTGCCGTGCAGCCCTCGACGTAGTGCACGTAGCTGCCCTCGTCGGCGATGATCAGCGTCCGCTCGAACTGGCCCATGTTCTCGGTGTTGATGCGGAAGTACGCCTGCAGCGGGATGTCCACGTGCACGCCCGGCGGCACGTAGATGAACGAGCCACCTGACCAGACGGCCGTGTTCAGCGCGGAGAACTTGTTGTCGCCGGCCGGCACCACCGTGCCGAAGTACTCCTGGAACATCTCGGGATACTGCTTGAGCGCCGAGTCGGTGTCCAGGAAGATGACGCCCTGGCGCGACAACTCCTCGTTGATCTTGTGGTAGACGACCTCCGACTCGTACTGCGCCGCGATGCCGGCCACCAGGCGGGCCTTCTCGGCCTCGGGCAGCCCCAGCTTGTCGTAGGTGCGCCGAATGTCATCGGGCAGGTCGTCCCAGCTTGTCGCCGGGCGATCGGTCGGACGCACGTAGTACTTGATCTGGTCGAAGTCGATCTGCGACAGGTCGGGGCCCCAGGTCGGCATGGGCTTGTGCCCGAACACCTCCAGCGCGCTCAGGCGGCGCTGCAGCATCCAGTCCGGCTCGTCCTTGAGGTGCGAGATGCCCCGCACGACCGCCTCGGACAGGCCGCGCTGCGCGGTCGCCCCGGCGGCGTCGGAGTCGTGCCAGCCGTACTTGTAGGTCGACATCTCGTCGAAGCTCTCGCGGGTGTCCGCCTCGATGAGGTCAGACTTGTACACAGGCTGGCTCATCGGGCCGCCTCCAGGTTGGTCACGCGGTCATCCTTCCTTCGATGGGTGTCGGCAAGCGGCGTCGGAATGTGCGTGGTGCACACGCCGTCGCCGTGGGCGATCGTCGCCAGCCGCTGCACATGGACGTTCAGCAGGTGGGCGATCAGGTCCGTCTCGATCTGACAGAGCTGAGGGTACGCCCGCGCGATATCCGCGACCGGGCAGTGGTGCTGGCACAGCTGTTCGCCGTTGGGCGAAGGGACGATCGACGCGACGTAGCCCTCGCGGTCCAGCGCCGTGGCCAGCACCGTGCCGGGGTCGGACTCGCCATCCTGGGCAACCAGGCGGCGGTATTCCGCATCGATCGGCGAGAAATGCCTGGTCGCGACGCGATCGAGCCCAGACGGGCCGACGCTGGCGACCAGCTCGTCGATGGCCTGGCGGGCCAGCTGTCCGTACGCCTTGCGGTGACGCTCGCGTCCGGCATCGGTGACGACGAACGCCTGCGCCGGTCGGCCGCGGCCGCGCGGCCCTCGCCGGATCTGCTCGCGCGATGCGATCAGGCCCTCGGCCTCCAGCGCATCCAGATGTCGGCGCACCGCGGGCGTCGTCAGGCCCAGGCGGGCGGCCAGCGTAGCCGTGCTGATCGGGCCGGACGCCAGCAGTTCCGCGAACACACGGTCACGGGTCGACACATCGGGTTGCGCAGCCACCGGCCGCGCGGGCGACGCTTTTGGCTCCGCCACCCCGTCCGTGTCGTTTTTCACAACACCATTGTTTCCTAATTCGCCGGGCAGTGCAATCCGGGCGTGTCAGCGGGCGAGGCCGATCAGCCACACGGCCAGCAGGCACACCGGGTACGCCACGTAGAAAACGTACTTGCCCGGCCGGGCCAAGCCCTGCTCGTCGTTGCGGAAGTGCAGCACGACCATGCCCATCGCCGGGACGACCAGCGCGATCGCGCCCACCAGAGCCCCGACGATGGCCAGCACGTTGTCGCGGCCGTCCAACCAGTAGAAGATGAGCACGAACAGGTAGATCACCAGCCCGCCGGGCATGATGCTCAGGCGCAGGCCGACGCTGAACACCAACACCCAGATCGCCCCGGCCACCACGACCAGCGCGCCGAGCAGCACGAACCCTCCCCGGTACGCCTGCCGGAACCGGTCGAGCGCGCACAGCACCACCAGCGCGATCAGCAGCGCGAACACGGGGTTTTGCGAATGGATGTCCCACGCGCGTCCGGACGTCACCAGGTCGTACGGCACCTCGGACACCACGGCCAGCGCTGCCAGCCGCAGGCCATAGCGCACGACGTCGTGCGTGTGCCGGTAGCCCGTGTAGAGCAGCCAGGCATAGATCGGGAACCCGACCCATGAGACGGCCTCGCACAGCACGACGCGGGTCAGCGCCAGCATGCTGGCGGTCGCCAGATCGGCGGGCAGGCCGCGGCCCCACACGGCCGTACCGGCCGCCGACGCCAGCACCAGCAGCAGGCCGATGACCTTGAGGGCGCCGCTCGTCAGCCCGCGCGAACGCACCATCTACCCCTTGACCGCTCCGGACATCGACTCCTGGTAGAACCGCAGCATCAGGATGAACAGGATCGCGATCGGGATGGACACGCAGACCGCGCCGGCCGCGAACCGCGCGAACCACTGGGCGATGTACTCCTTCTGCAACATCTGCCACAGGCCCAACGACACCGTGTAGTTGTTCTGGGTGGTCACGATGGTCTTGGCTGCCACAAAGTCAAGCCACGGCGTCAGGAACCCCACGAGAGCCTGGTACACGATCATCGGCTTGGTGATCGGGATCGTGATGCGCCAGAAGATGCCCAGCCGGGAGCAGCCGTCCAGCATGGCCGCTTCGTCCAGCGACTTCGGGATGGTGTCCATGTAGCCCTTGAGCACATAGAACCCCGCCCCGGCACCGGCCGAGTACACGAAGATCAGCGCGATCACCGTGCCCCACGAACTGGTGGTCAGGCCCAGGGCCTTACAGATGTAGTACAGGGCGATCACGGCCATGATGCCGGGGAAGATGCCCAACGTCAGCCCGGCGTTCATGAATGCCCGGCGCAGCGTGAATCTCAGCCGACTCATGCAGTAGGCCACCGACAGCACCAGGAACAGCTGGATGACGCACACGACGATGGCGATGACCAGCGTGCGCAAGAACATGCTCGCGAAGTTCATCACGTCCGTCTGGGTAAACAGCTGGACGTAGTTGTCTAGCGTGTACTTGGTCGGGAAGAAGGTCGTCGTGAACGGCGCGGTGTTCTGGTTGAAGCTCTCCATCACCACCCAGACGATCGGGATGATCCAGATGATCGCCATGATCGTCAAGAAGACGTGTGTGACGACATTGCTCACGGTTCGCCGGATGCGCATGCTGTGGCCGAAGGCGGGGCGATCGGACGCCTGCCCCGCGGACAGACCGCCGTCGGCAACATCCCGGGTCCTCTCCCGAGTCACTGCTGCGATGAAATTGCCACTCATCAGCGGAACTCCTCCTCGTCCTTGTACGACCCGCTGCTGCGGTAGACGATCAGCGCCACGATGGCCATGACGATGAACGACAGGATGCCGATCACGGCGCCGAGGTTGTAGTTGTTCTTGTTGACGGTCAGCTGGTACAGCCAGGTGATCAGCAAGTCGGTCTGACCCGCCGACTGGCCGACCGGGTTGGGCGCCCCGTTGGATAACAGATAGATCACGTTGAAGTTGTTGATGTTGTTGATGAACGTGGTGATCAGGTAGGGCGTCATCACGAAGAAGATGAACGGCAGCGTGATGTTGCGGTAGATCTGCCATCCGGTGGCGCCGTCGATGTCGGCCGACTCGTACAGCTCGCTCGGCACGTTCTGCAGCACGCCGGTGATCTGCATGATGGTGTACGGGATGCCGATCCACAGGTTGACGATGACGACGGTGGCCCGGGCCCACCAAGCGTTGGTGAAGAACGGCAGCGACGTGTCGATCAGCCCCCAGGCCTTCAGTGTCTGGTTGACGATGCCCTGGTCTTGCAGCATCTGGTTGATCACCAGCAGCGACACGAACTGCGGCACGGCCATGGACAGCGAGAAGAACGCCCGCCACATGTTCTTCAGCCGCGTGCCCTTGCGCAGGATGATCATCGACATGAACATGCCGAGGAAGAAGTTGAGGAACGTGGCCAGGATCGCCCAGACCAGCGTCCAGGCCAGCACCCGCAGGAAGAGGCCCAGGTTGACGCCGACGGCGACGTTGCCCGTGCGGCTGAAGACCGAGGCGAAGTTGTCCAGCCCCACCCAGTTGAAGGCCGGGATGTGGTTGCGGTCAGACGACGTAAACGCCAGGCAGATCATGAAGGTCAGCGGCAAGACGGTGAAGATCAAGATGCCCAGCGTCGGCAGGGTCATCAGGGTGGTCTGGATGCGTTCGTCGCGCAGGGCCCTCAGGTCGTCGCGGAAGGACGGCGTCCGTCCGGTGATCTTGGTGAGCACCTGCGCCTGATAGGCGCTGCGCACGGCGGCGGCCCACCAGACGATGAAGCCGCCGATGAGGAAGATCCAGGCCACGCCGTACAGGAGCACGACGATGGAGTTGGTGGGGTTGACGTTGATGAAACGGCCGTCGGGGGTCCAGTCCTGCGTCGGCTCGGTCACCGGCCCGAGGTTGCCCAGCCCGGCGAGCGTGGACACGCCGTGCTGCACCAGCATGATGAGGAAGACCACCTCGACCGCCAGGTACATGAGCCCCTTGACGATCTGGCCCCGCACGATATTGCCCAGACCCAGCACCACAGCCGAGGCCCAGGTGAACACGTCGCCATGCCGGAAGGCGGCCCACAGCGTGATCTTGCCCGCCGAGGCGAGGTGCTGCGTGGTTGCCGCGGGGAACCCGGACTCGACCACTCCGGGAGAAAGACTCTGCATCGTTGCTCGATTCTTGGGGGATGTGCTCAGACTCGGGCCGAACCTGGTGAACGGCTGCCAGCCGGGTCTCCCCCGCTGGCAGCCGTCACCATCAGTTCAGCTGTCCGTTACCGGTGAACGGACTCACTTGCTTGCGGCGTAGCTGGCGTTCCAGGCCGCGGTCTTGTCCACGGCGTTGGCCTCCGTGACTTCCTTGCTGACCAGGGCCTTGCCGAACGCCGTGGCCGGATCCCAGAAGTTGCCCATCGCAGCCAGCGTGGGCTGCAGGATGGACGCGTTGGACACCGTGTTCATCTGCGCGGTCGCGACCGGGTCGGCCGTGACGGAGGCATCGGTCGCCAGCGACTTGTCGGACGGGATGATGCCGCGCATCGTGTAGTGGTCTTCCTGCGCCTGCTTGGAGCCCAGGAACGCGGCGAACTGCGCCGCGGCCTGCGGGTTCTGGGCATTCGGGTTGAACGCGACGGCCTTGGAACCGGCGAAAGCCTTCATCTGCACGGCGCTGCCGTTGAGCGTGAAGGTCGGCGGCTGCGCAGCGCCCATGTTGTCACCGAGGGCCGTCTTGACCGCGGCGGCATCCCACGAGCCGGAGAAGTACGCGTCGATCGTGCCGTTCTGCAGGCCAGCCAGGCCGGCGCCGTTCGCATCGTCCACGAAGTTCGGGTTGGCGACCATCTTGGCCAGGTACGCGGTGACGTCGGAGGCCTTCGTGCCGCTGAAGTCGAGCCCTGCGGACGCGTCCGTGCCGTCCGGCCCGAACAGCGTGCAGCCGTTGCCCACGTAGAACGACGGGAGGTACCACGCGGTGTCCAGCGGGAACGCGATCTTGCCCTTGGACAGCATCGTGTCCAGGTTCTTGACGTCGTCGGCCGACAGCTTGGCCTTGTTGTAGTACAGGAACCACGTGTTGGCCGTGTACGGGACGCCGTACAGCGAACCGTCGGTGCCCTTGACCGAGTTGACCATGACGTCGGTGTTCTGCTGCTGCACCTGCGTCACCGACGCCGGCGGCAGCTTGCCGATGGCGTTGGCCTGGATCAGCGTGCCCAGCTGGTCGTTCGCGAACATGTAGACGTCGGCGGCAGCGGTCGGATCCTTCTGGACGGTCGTCGCGGCGTCGCTCTCGCTGACCACGGAGTTCTTCCACGTGATCTGATACTCGGGATGTGCCGCCTGGAACGCGGCCTCCTCCTTCGGCAGCCACGACTGAGCGTCCGCCTGGTCCTCCCGGGGGCTCCACACCGTCAGCGTGACGGGCGTCACCGTCGTCGGCGTGGCTGCAGGCTGCGTCGTGGTGCCCGTGTTGCCGCTGCACGCGGTCAACGAGAGCGCGAGCAGACCAGCTGCGATGCCCGCNGCATAGGGGTACAACTTCATCCGGATCTCTCCTTTTATTCTGTGATTTCTGTTGTGGTGATCTTTGATGTTNGGTTGTGGTATTTGTGTNNTTTCTGGGGCTGGCGCACGGATGCCGAACGCCAGGCCACGCAACGATGCGCGCACGCCCATCTCCCGGCACGCAAGCCAAAAAAGCAGGGTTCTCATGAAGGCGAACCCCCATGCGGGGCTGGGCGATGATCCCCTTGATCCCTGGTGGTTATGGAGTTGTGCACCGAGTCTACACGAGGCCTTCCCCGCGCCAGAAACCGGCCGTCATCAGCCGATTCCACCCATCGCGGCCTGCCCCGTCCATCCGTCCCCGAGGGTGGGCACCCACCGTCGCAGCAACCTCCGTCCCTGCACGGGACCCTGCGAAATGTTCCAGGAAAACTGCGCGGGACGAGCGCTAACACGCTAGCGTGGAAACGTTCGGCTTCGTGCGGCTACGCTGCGCGAACCGGACGCGGACCCCCTCTGAGGCCCGCCTCGTATTCATCCCTAAGATGTGGAGTGATTGTGACGTGTAGGCAGATCTCCCACGGCTGCAAGGCCACACGCACCCGGTGGTCCCGGCTTGGACTCGCCCTGGCAGCAGGATTGGCTGCGCTCGGCCTGACCGGCTGTGGTGCCACGGGTGGTGGCAGCGGTGTCGAGTCCGAAGCCAATCTCAAGATGCCCGACCTGTCCCAGGCCGCGTTCTTCGGCGGGCACATCGACGGGCGCCAGCTGCTAGCGCTCGGTTTCATCGTCTGCGTGGCAGCACTCGTCTTCGGAGTGGTGACCTTCTTTAAGCTACGCAAGATGCCCGTCCACACATCGATGCGTGACATCTCCGAACTCATCTGGGAGACCTGCAAGACCTACCTGCAGCAACAGGGCAAGTTCCTGATCGGCCTGTGGGTCGCCATCGCCATCGTCTCGTTCATCTACTACGAGTTCCTCACCAGCCTGGGCACCGGCAAGGTCATCATCATCCTCCTGTTCAGCATCCTCGGCATGGCGGGCTCGTACGGGGTCGCATGGTTTGGCATCCGCGTCAACACCTTCGCCAACTCCCGCACCGCCTTCGCCTCGCTGCGCGGCAAGCCCTACACGGGCCACGCCATCCCCATGCAGTCCGGCATGAGCGTCGGCATGATGCTCATCGGCACCGAGCTGCTCATGATGCTGTTCATCCTGCTCGTCCTGCCCGCCGACATCGCCGGCTCCTGCTTCATCGGCTTCGCCATCGGCGAGTCGCTGGGCGCCTCGGCGCTGCGCATCGCCGGAGGCATCTTCACCAAGATCGCCGACATCGGTTCCGACCTCATGAAGATCGTCTTCCACATCAAGGAGGATGACGCCCGCAACCCCGGCGTCATCGCCGACTGCACCGGCGACAACGCCGGCGACTCGGTGGGGCCGTCCGCCGACGGCTTCGAGACGTACGGCGTCACCGGCGTCGCGCTGATCACGTTCATCATCTTGGCCGTCAACCCGACGCAGGGTGGACACTTCCAGGCGCAGCTGCTCGTCTGGATCTTCGCCATCCGCGTCATGATGGTGATCGCCTCGTTCTGCTCGTACACCATCAACTGGGCCATCACACGCGCCCGCTACGCGAACGCCGACGACATCGACTACGAGGCCCCACTGACCACCCTGGTCTGGATCACCTCGATCATTTGCATCGTCTTCACGTTCCTGACCTCGTACGCCCTGATCCACGACATGGCCAATGGCATGTGGTGGAAGCTGGCGCTGATCATCACGTGCGGCACCATCGCTGGCGCGCTGATCCCCGAGCTGGTCAAGGCGTTCACGTCGACCAAGAGCAAGCACGTCAAGGAGGTCGTCGTCTCGGCAAAGCAGGGTGGCCCCTCGCTCGACATCCTGTCCGGCGTCGTCTCCGGCAACTTCTCCAGCTACTGGCTGGGCACCGCGATCGTCGCCCTCATGAGCGTCGCCTACCTGATCTCGACCACGGCCGGGTTCGCCTACGATGCCGCCACCGGCACGGGGCTGATGTACGCCCCGGCGATCTTCTCGTTCGGCCTGGTCGCCTTCGGCTTCCTGGGCATGGGCCCTGTGACGATCGCCGTCGATTCGTACGGCCCGGTCACCGACAATGCGCAAAGCGTCTACGAGCTGTCGACCATCGAGGACATCCCCGACGTCGAGAAGGACATCAAGCGCGACTTCGGCTTCGACGTCCAGTGGGACAAGGCCAAGCACTACCTGGAGGAGAACGACGGCGCCGGCAACACGTTCAAGGCGACCGCCAAGCCGGTGCTGATCGGCACGGCAGTCGTCGGCGCGACCACGATGGTCTTCTCCATCATCATGAGCCTGACGCACGACCTGCAGAACACCGGCGCGGTGAGCAACCTGTCCATCCTGCACGCCCCGTTCCTGCTCGGCATCATCCTGGGCGGCGCGATGGTTTTCTGGTTCTCCGGCGCCTCGATGCAGGCCGTCACGACAGGTTCGTACCGCGCCACCGAGTTCATCCGGCAGAACATCAAGCTGGACGGCTCGGCGACCCGAGCGTCCACCGCCGACTCGAAGCGCGTCGTCCAGATCTGCACGCAGTACGCACAAAACGGCATGATCAACATCTTCATCGCCGTGCTGTTCGCCACGCTGGCGTTCGCATTCGTGGGCCCGTTCCTGTTCATCGGCTATCTGATCGGCCTGGCGGTGTTCGGCCTGTTCCAGGCCATCTACATGGCCAATGCCGGTGGCGCCTGGGACAACGCGAAGAAGATCGTCGAGGCCGATATGGGCGCCTCGGGCACGCCGCTGCACGACGCCAGCGTCGTCGGCGACACCGTGGGCGACCCGTTCAAGGACACCTCGTCGGTGTCGCTGAACCCGATCATCAAGTTCTCCACGCTGTTCGGCGTGCTCGCCGTGAGCCTGGCCGTCTCGATCACCAACCCCTGGATCACCGGGGTGCTGGCGGCCGTGTTCTTCGTGATCTCCGCCACCTTCGTGTGGCGCTCGTTCTACGCCATGCGCATCGGACTCGGCCTGGACGCTGTGGAACAGCAGCTGAAGGACGACAGGTTGGCCGCCGAAAAGGTCAGCGCCTAGTTCTGACACGACATACCGACGGCGGGTCTGGCACGAGCCGGGCCCGCCGTCGGCGCGTCCTCGGCCGTGCGCATCATGCGTATCTATGGAATTCGCCCGCGCAGATGCGTCAGATCCCAGCCCCGGCGCGCCGGGCGCACTAGAGTGAAGAGCGTTCCCTGGCATCCAAGGAGGCTGACCATGAACCCACGTCTGGCGGCGCTGCACAGCGCCGGCGTGTCCATCTGGCTGGACGATCTGTCGCGCGAGCGGCTGCGCAGCGGCAATCTTGCACAGCTGATCGCCGATGACAGCGTCACCGGCGTCACCACCAACCCGACGATCTTCGCGGCGGCATTCGCGGATCTGAGCCTGTATGGCGAGCAGCTGGCCAGCCTGGCCGACGCGCCGCTGGACGAGGCGATCCGGCAGCTCATGGCCGCCGATGTGAAGCAGGCCTGCCAGCTGTTCGCGCCGGTCTACGAGGCCACGCACGGCTACGACGGCCGGGTCTCGATCGAGGTCGAGCCGGGCCTGGCCCACGACGCGGCGGCCACCATCGCCCAGGCGGCGCAGCTGCACGCGCTGGTGGACGAGCCCGGCGTGCTGATCAAGATCCCCGCCACGCGCGAGGGCCTGTCGGCCATCCGGACGACCATCGGCGCCGGCATCAGCGTCAACGTCACCCTGATCTTCTCGCTGCAGCGCTACCGCGAGGTCATGGACGCCTATCTGGGCGGCCTGGAGGACGCGCTGGCCGCCGGCCACGACCTGTCCACCATCCACTCCGTGGCGTCGTTCTTCGTGTCGCGCGTCGATACCGAGGTCGACAAGCGGCTGGCCGCCATCGGCACCCCCGAGGCGCTGGCGCTGCGGGGCTTGGCCGCCGTGGCCAACGCCCGGGCGGCGTTCGCCGAGTACGAGCAGGTCTTCGCGGGCGAGCGCTTCGCGGCGCTGGCGGCCCACGGCGCCAACCGGCAGCGCCCCCTGTGGGCGTCCACGGGCACCAAGGATCCCGCCTACCCCGACACGCTGTACGTCGCCGATCTGGTCGCCGACCCGTGCGTCAACACCATGCCGGAGAAGACGATGCTGGCCTTCGCCGATCACGGCGAGGTCACCGGCGACACCATCCGCGCGAACATCGCGAACGCGCGCGCCACGCTTGCGGCCCTGGATGCCGTGGGTGTCAGCTACGACGACGTCGTCCAGGTGCTGGAGGACGAAGGCGTCGCGAAGTTCATCGCGTCATGGGAGGAGCTGGTCGCCGCCGTCCGGGCCGCTCGCCAGTGACAGCCATCGACCGAACCGAACCGCAGACAGGGGGCGCCCCGATGCACGCACAGGATCGCCTGTTCCGGTATCCCGACGCGCCCGAACTGATGGCTGGCGTGGCCTCGCAGCTGATTGAACGGCTCATCGACCTGCAGCGCGACGGGCGCACCGCGACCATCTGCATCGCCACCGGCACCATCGGCTCGGCACTGGGCGATGCCCTCATCGCGGATGCGCGCGTCGCCGAGCTGGACGCGTCCCGGCTGGTGCTGTGGTGGGGTG
>WRGV01000013.1 GCA_009787035.1 Propionibacteriaceae bacterium
GTCGCAGGATGCCGCGCTCGCGCTCGCGGGCATCGGCATCACGCCCGCCATGTCCTCGGATGCCGTCACCCAGGCCGTGTTTGCGGCCAAGGGGATGCCGACGGACGATCTGAGCAAGACCGCGTTCCAGACGCACAAGACGATGCCGGAGAATCCGTCGGGGGCCGACACCATGAACATCCAGACGGTCTTGGGCAACGCCGACACCGCGATCATGACCGGCAGCACCGATCCACAGAAGGCATTGGATGCGGCGGGCACGCAGGTGAAGGACAAGGACTGGTGATCCATCTGACGCATTGACGGCGAGAGAGGCGGGGGCGTGCGAACGACGCGCTCCCGCCTGTCCGCGAAGGAGGCTTGGTCATGGCCACCACTGCGGTGCCATCAAGACGTCGGACGAATGCGCTGCGACGCCGCAACACGCTGCTCGGCTGGAGCTTCATCGCACCCAATTTCATCGGTTTCGCGCTGATCACGATGGTGCCGATCGTGCTGCTGTTCTACATGGCGTTCACCGACTGGAACGCGCTGGGCACGCCGCACTGGACGGGTCTGGCCAATCTGGAGCGGCTCGCCCGCAACACGATCTTCCGGGCCAGCGTGGCGCAGACGTTCTACTACGCGATTCCCCACGTCATCTTGACCGGGGCGATCGCGCTCGGGCTGGCGCTGTTGCTCAACCAGAAGCTGCGCGGCGTCGCGTTCTTCCGCGCGGCCGCGTTCTTTCCCTACATCACGTCGATCGTCGCGATCGCGATCGTGTGGAACCTGCTGTTCTCGCAAGATTACGGACCGATCGATGCGGCGCTGCGCTTCCTGGGAGTGGCCCATCCGCCGGGGTGGACGGTGTCGAGCGACTGGGCCATGCCCGCGCTGATCATCGTCGGCACGTGGCGCGAGATGGGCTACTACATGATCCTGTTCCTGGCCGGCCTGCAGACGGTGCCGTCGGAGCTGTACGAGGCGGCGCGCGTCGACGGCGCGTCCGCATGGAATCGTTTCTGGCACGTCACCTGGCCGCTGCTTCGTCCGACCACGTTCTTCGTCACCGTGATGCTGAGCATCCAAAGCTTCAAGATCTTCGATCTGATCCAGGTGATGACCGATGGCGGCCCGGGCACGTCCACGTACACCATCTCGTTCTTCATCTACAACCGCACGCTGGGCACCAATTCGACCGGTGAGTTCGGCTATGCATCGGCCGCCAGCCTGATCCTGTTCGTCATCTGCCTGGTCTTCACCATCTTGCAGTTCATCGTCAATCAGCAAAGCGACCTGGTGAAACCCTGGTGGTCGCCGCTGGTGCTCGTGGTGGGGCTCGCGTTCTTCGGGCTGGCCGTGGCTGCGTTCAGCCTGGGACGTCCGCTCGGGCTGGGGTGGGTGGAATACCTCGGCCTGTTCTGCGTGTGCTTCGTGTTCGCGATGGGGCAGTCGGTGTTCCTTCGCCGCCGGGCCGACTCTGCGGGAAGGAGGCAGCGATGAACTCCCCGCGCCGCGGGCGCAGCATCGGCCGCATCGTCTTGTATGTCTGCCTGATCGCGTTTGCCGCGTTCCTGCTCGTGCCGTTCTTCTGGATGATCATGTCGAGCCTCAAGCGCAACATCGACGTGTTCTCCGTGCCGGTGCGCTGGATCCCGCAGGTGTTCCAGTGGCACAACTACGTGGATATCTGGACGCAGGCCGACATGGCCACCTGGCTCAAGAACACGATCATCCTCTCGGTTGTGGTGACATTCCTGCAGGTGCTGACCGGGTCGTTCGCCGCCTACGGCTTCGCGCGCGTGCGTTTCCCGGGCCGCGATGCGCTGTTCCTGGCCTATGTGGCCACCATCGCCGTGCCGTGGCAGGCGTACATGATCCCGCAGTTCATCTTGATGACCAAGATCCACCTGACCGGCCAGTGGTTATGGCCGATCATCGTGCTGCAGGCGTTCGGCGCATTCGGGGTGTTCCTGATGAAGCAGTTCTTCGAGACGATTCCTGAGGAACTGTCGGAGTCGGCACGCCTGGACGGCCTGAGCGAGTACGGCATCTGGTGGCGCATCATGTTACCGCTGTCGGGCCCGGCGTTGGCCTCGCTGGCGCTGTTGACGTTCGTCACCACGTGGAACGACTACATGGGGCCGCTGTTCTACCTGCGCGACCGGGCGTACTTCACGATCCAGCTCGGCCTGAAGACGTTCCAGGCCGATCCGCAGGGCAGCTCGCTGGACGCTCTGCTGTTCACCGGGTCGGTGCTGTCGGTGCTGCCCATCGCGATCATCTTCCTGGCGGGTCAGCGCTTCTTCATCGAGGGCATCGCCACATCGGGGCTGAAGGGCTGAACCATGAAGGGTTTCGCGGGCGCGTTCACGCTGATCTCGGGATTGTTGTACGTCATGCTGGCGACCAACCTGATGCTGGTGGTTGCGGCCCTGCCGTTCTGGGCCTTCGCGCTGGTCGGCGACCTGCGTGTCACGTGGCTGTGGGCGGTGCTCACCGCGCCGCTGCTCATCCCCGCGCTGGCCGGCGCCTTCGCGGTGTTCACCGCGTACTCGGTGGAGGCCGACGTGTCGCCGGTGCGCTCGTTCTGGCGCGCCTGGCGCGCGAGCTGGCGCCGCGTGGGCGGGGTCGGGCTGGCCTGCTGGGGGCTGCTGGTCGTGCTGGGCACCGACCTGTACGTGGCGACGCGCTGGGGCTACGGCGCTTTGGCGCTGCCGGTGTGCACGGTGCTGGCCGGGCTGGCCGTGATGGTGTGGGTGACCTCGTGCGTCGGGCTGCTGGCCCGGCCCGACCTGCCGCGCCTGGCCGTCGTCAAGGCGAGCCTGTACCTGGGCGTGCGCCGCGGCGGCTGGAGCCTGGTGTCGCTGGCGGTGCTGGTCGTGCTGGCGGTCATCGTCTGGAACAAACCCGCCATCGGGCTGGGGCTGCTGGCGGCGCCGGCGTTGTACGTCGTGTGGGGCGATGCGCGGCACGTGCTGCGCTCGCTGCTGCCGGCGAGTGCGGACGTGCGCGACGAAGACATCGTCCCGGCCGGGCAGGGCGCCTGATGGGACCGCTGGCGCAGCGATGGCCCGGGCTGACGCGCGACGACCTGGCCGCACACCTGGCGCCGGGGCTGCCGCTGCCGCCGGGCGATCCGGTTCGGTGGGCCCGCAGCGACCCCGCCGCGTCGATCCGTGCGCAGGCGCTGGCCGAGCGCGCCCTGCCGTGGCCCGCCGCGCCGGCGCACGCCTGGGCCCGCTTCCGACAAGACGGCGATCGCGGCGAGTATGAGACGAGCCAGTTCGCGCGCGTGCACCGCCTGAGCCGGGCGGTGGTGGCCGCACTCGCCGATCCGTCCCCCCGCGCTCTGGACGCGGTGCTCGACGGCGTCGTGCTGCTGTGCGAGCAGAGCTCGTGGTGCTGGCCCGCCCACGACGACGCCTGGGACGTGCGTCGCGAGGTGCTGCCCGATGTGACCCGGCCGTTCCTCGACCTGGGGGCGGGGGAGACACTGTCCCAGCTGGCCTGGATCGATGCCGTGCTGGGCCGGGCCCTCGACCGGCGGTTCCCCGGCGTGCGGGCGCGCCTGCGCATCGAGGCCGATCGGCGCGTGTTCGTCCCCTTTGTGACCCGCCGCGACTGGGGCTGGCTGACCGGCCAGCCGAACAACTGGAATCCGTGGATCCACGGCAACGTGCTGACGGGGGCGTTGCAGTTGATCGAGGATCCGGCCCGCCGCGCCGACGTCGTCCTCTCCTGCGTCCGTGGTCTCGACCGCTACGTCGCCGCACTTCCCGAGGACGGCGCCTGCGACGAGGGCAGCGCCTACTGGTGGCAGGGCCCGTGCCGCCTGATCGAGGCGGCCATGCTGCTGCGCGACGCCACGGACGGCTGGCTGGATGCGCTGCAGCTGCCGCTCCTGCGCGCCGCCGTCGCCTTTCCGCTGCGCATGAGCCTGGGCGCGGGCTGGTTCGTCAACTACGCGGATGCCAGCGCCCGGCCGTCCTCGGAGCAACCCTGGCATGTCCTGTATCGGGCCGCCTGCGCGGTGGGCGATGCCGATGCTGCCGCGTTCGCCGTGGCCAGCGCCGCATATCGGGACGTCCAGGCAGACGACGGCCTGGGTCGATGTGTGTCCGAGCTGGCGGACGGCGCCTGGGCCGGGCGGTCGCACACCGTCGCGGCTGTGCTGCCGCGCCAGACCTGGTACCCGTCGGTGCAGGTGTTCGTGGCCCGCGAGCACGAGGGCCATCCGGACGGGTTGGCGGTCAGCGCCAAGGGCGGTCACAACGGCGAGAACCACAATCACGCCGACATCGGCACGGTGATCGTCGCCCTGGACGGTGTGCCGGTGATCGTGGACGCGGGCCGTCCGACGTACACCGCCGCCACGTTCGGCCCGGGCCGCTACGAGCTGTGGCCCCTGCGCAGCGCGTGGCACAACGTGCCGCTGCTGGACGGCGCCGAGCAGGGCGTGGGCCCGCAGTTCGCCGCGCGCGGTGCCACCGCCGCGCTGGGGGCGGACGCCGCCACGTTCGCGGCGGACCTCGGCGGCGCCTACCCGAGCGGGGGATCGCTGCGCCGCGAGGTGATCCTGGACCGCACGCGCGCGCAGGTCAGCGTGTCCGACGCCTGGGATGCCGGACGGACCGCCGAGGAGCGCTTTCTGCTGGCCGGCACGCTCGTCGTGGCCGAGCCGGGCCGTGCGCTCGTCCGGACGCTGGCGGGCGCCGAGTGCGCGCTGTGCTGGGCACCGCCGGTGCCGCCACAGGTCGTGCGCACGCAGATGGACGATCCGTTGCTGCAGTCGGTGTGGGGTGAGCATCTGACGCAGCTACGTCTGGCGCCATCGGGATCGAACTTTTTGCTCATAGTGGCCAGAAACGATCACAATGGATCATCCGCTCCGGCCGCCGCGGCGTGCGCGGGCAGCGGCGGCACGACCGGAGAGGGGTCCGCCCATGACCGTTGAGCGCCAACTGGGGGATTCCCGCCGCGAACGCATCGTGGCGCTGCTGGCCGAGCGCGGCAGCGCTCGCGTGAGCGATCTGGCCGCCCACTTCCACGTGACCAACATCACGATCCGCCGCGACTTGGAGCGCCTGGAGGCCACCGGCGTCGTCGAGCGCGTCCACGGCGGTGCACGGCTGGTCGCCGAGTCCGGGGCCGCGTTCGGGGCGGGCGCCGAGGGGGCACAGTTCGAGGGGCACGTGGCGATGCTGGTGCCCGCGCTCGATTTCTACTGGCCGTCGGTGGCGCGTGCCGCCAAGGCGCAGGCGCGCAAGTTCGGGTTGAGGCTGATGCTGCGCGGCGACTCGTACGACAGCACGGACGAGCGCCCGGTGCTGGAGCCGTTGTTCGCCTCGTCCGACATGGTGGGTCTGCTGGCGGTGCCGAACGCGGACAGCGCCAACGCGGAGGGCGTGATCGCCTGGATCGACCAGCGCGCACAGCCGTGCGTGCTGATGGAGCGCGAGGCCGTCGATCCGGACACGCATGAGCCGGTCGAGTCGGTCGTCAGCGACCACGCGCTCGGCGCCGAGATGGCGGTGCGCCACCTGTGGGGGCTGGGGCACCGCGACATCGGCCTGGTGGTCAGCCGCACCTCGCCGACCACGCGCAAGATCCGCATCGGTTTCGGACGGGTCTGTGCCGAGCTGGGCATCGCCCCGGCGCTGGACGCGCTGATCCCGTCCAGCCGCACGCCCGGGTTTGCGGACGCGGCCGGCGAGGTGATCGACGCCCTGCGCACCCGGGTGTGCACGGCGCTGCTCGTGCACTCCGACCGCGAGGCGATGGCGCTGGTCGGCCTCATGGAGACGGCCGGGCTGCGCGTGCCCCAGGACGTCTCGGTGGTCGCCTACGACGACGAGGTGGCCAGCATGTTCATCCCGGCGCTGACGGCGGTGCGCCCGGCGCGCGAGATGCTGGGGCAAGCCGCGATCGACCTTCTGGTCGCCCGCCTGGCCGATCCGGGGCGTCCGCACCACCGCATGGTCATCAGCCCCGAACTGCACGTGCGCGAATCCACGGCCGCTGTGGCGTGCGGCTGATCCGGGGCAGATCGACCATATCGGCTGCCGTTGTCGCGGCTCATGCGCTGGGGGCCGCAGTGACGACGGTGCAGATGGCGCCTCCCCTGCATGGTCAAACCCAGAGCAATTGGTGCTGGGCAGCTTCTGCCGAGATGGTGATCCGGCAGGTCAAGAGTGAAGACCACGCACCAAGATTTCGCGTCCACGGTGCAGGGGACGACGGTGCGGCAGGCCATCGCCGGGTCGGTCCAGAACAAGTCTCCGGCTCACTGCGGCGGATGTCTTCCCCACCCACGCGGCGACGCTGCGCGACGCCGTCAGGGCGCGCAATGCCGCTGCGGCGGAACAGCGGGCGGGCGCGTCCGATGTCCGAATCGACACAGGCGCGTCCGCCTGGCTCCGCGGTCTGACGGGAGGCACATAAACTGGGCACCGTGACGGCTGACATCGATCTCGACCTACCGATCGGCATCTTCGACTCCGGGTTCGGCGGGCTGACGGTGGCCCGCACGATCGTCGACCTGCTGCCCCACGAGAACATCCTGTACCTGGGCGACACGGCCCGGGCGCCGTACGGGCCGCTCCCGATCGCGCAGGTGCGGCAGTACGCGCTGCAGTGCCTGGACTGGCTGGTGGCGCGCGGGGTGAAGTTCCTGGTCGTGGCCTGCAACACCGGGTCGAGCGCGGCGCTGCGCGATGCCCGCGAGCGCTACGACGTGCCGATCGTCGAGGTGATCCTTCCCGCCGCGCGGCACGCGGCGGCGGTGACCCGCACCGGGCGCATCGGCGTCATCTGCACGCAGGCCACGGCGACGTCGCGCAGCTACAACGACGCGCTGGCGGCCAGCCCCGTGACGCTCACGACGGCCGTGTGCCCCCGATTCGTCGAGCTGGTCGAGGCGGGCATCACCTCGGGTCCCGAGGTGATCGGCCTGGCGCAGGAGTACCTGGCGCCGCTGCGCGCGGCGGACATCGACACGCTGATCCTGGGCTGCACGCACTACCCGCTGCTGTCGGGGCCGATCAGCTACGTGATGGGCGAGGGCGTCGGTTTGGTGAGCAGTGCGGACGAGTGCGCGCGCTCGGTCTTCGCGGCGATGACGCGGGCCCAGCTGCTGCGCCCGGACGGCCAGGCGTACGTGCGCCGGGCGTTTCGCACGACCGGGGATCCGGCGCGGTTCGAGGGGCTCGGACGACGGCTGATGGGCGGCTTCGTGCACCACGTCCACCAGGTGGACGTCGGCTGAGTCACCGCCAGATCTGGTAGCACGCGCTGGCGATGCCCAGCACGATCACGATGACGAGGATGACGCGCTCGAACAGCACGAACACCGGTCGGCCCGGGGCGTGCTGTCGCCGGGCGATCACGTACAGCGGCACGCCGACCGCGTAGACCAGACATGCGGTGGCCAGCAGCGCCAGGCCGGCCGCGTACATCAGCCACACGCCGTAGATCGACCCGATGACGCCCACCACGATGGCGGCACGCCGACCCGTCCGGGCCTTCTTTGGATATTCGGGCCCGGCGCCCAGCTTGACCAAAAACATCGTGGTCAGCAGATAACACGGCATGGCCATGACCGAGGTGATCGAGTACATCAGCGTCCAGGCGTCCTCGGCGAAATGCGTGAGCACGAACGCCACCTGGATCACCGCCGCCGCGGCCAGCAGCGACACCCACGGCGTGCCGAAGCGGTTCTCGCGCGCGAAGACGATCGGGAACGACCCGCCGCGCGCCGCAGCCGCGGGCATCTCGCCGAGCAGCAGCATCCAGACCAGCCACGACGCCAGCACGGAGATGAGCACGCCGACGTCCACGATCGTCGCGCTCCACGTGCCGAACCGCTCCAGCAGCACGCTGGCCATCGACGGGTTGGCCATCTCGGCGATCTGGCCCCGCGGGTACAGGCCGAGCGGCAGGGCGGAGGCCAGGATGTACAGCACCAGCACGGCCAGGAAGCTGATCAGCGTCGCCTGGCGCACCATGACCTGCGACAGCGCCCGGCGCGACACGACGACCGCCCCCTCGATGCCGATGAACACCCACAGCGTCACCAGCATCGTGTCCTTGACCTGGCCCGCCACCGCGCCGAAGCTGAAGGCCGCGGCGTCCGTCCCCCAGAAATCGTTGACGAACACGCCGATTTTGAACACCGCGGCGACCAACACGATGAACATCACGATCGGGATCAGCTTGCCGATGGTCGCGACCAGATTGACCAGGCTGGTGCGCCGGGGGCCGATCAGCGTGATCGCGAAGATCGCCCAGATGACCACCGAGCCGACCAGGATCGCCGGGATGTTGTTGCCGTCGTCGAACACCGGGAAGAAGAAGTGCAGCGTGCTCATCGTCAGCACCGCGTACGCGACGATCGCGAAGCAGTTGCAGATCCAGTAGCCCCACGCCACCAGGAACCCCACGAAACGCCCGAATCCGCTTTCAGCGTACGTGTACAGGCCGCTGGTCAGGTTGGGGCGCACGTCGGCCAGCACGCGGAACGTGTTGACGATGAACCACATGCCCACGCCGGTGATGACCCAGGCGATCAGGATCGAACCCGCCGAGGCGCTGGAGGCCATGTCGTGGGGCAGTGAGAAGATGCCGCCGCCCACCATCGCGCTGACGATGATGCCGATGAGCCCGATGAGCCCGACCGCGGTGGACGCAGCCGTCGTGGACGTGGGTTTGGTGGGCATGAGCGTCTCCTGAAGTTGCGACGGTGGGCGGGACAAGGGTAATGCACACCGCGCCTGGCTGCACAGGACCGTCCATCCTGCGGCACGCCGGACCAGCGATTCCCCGGCCAGGGTTCAGACGACGGGGTAAGGTCGTCGATATGGCTTCTTTGCGGGTCGATGGACGCGCGCTCGATGAGTTGCGCCCGGTCACGTTTCAGCGGGGGTGGCTCGACCACGCCGAGGGTTCCTGTCTTGTCGAGTGCGGACGAACGCGCGTGCTCGTCGCCGCCAGCGTCACCGAGGGGGTGCCGCGCTGGCGCAAGGGCTCCGGCCTGGGGTGGGTGACCAGCGAGTACGACATGCTGCCGCGGGCCACCAACACGCGCAGCGACCGCGATTCCCGCAGGGGACGCGTCAACGGGCGCACGCAGGAGATCAGCCGCCTGATCGGGCGCAGCCTGCGGGCCATCATCGACTACAAGGCCCTGGGCGAGAACACGATCGTGATCGATGCCGACGTGCTGCAGGCCGACGGGGGTACGCGCACCGCGTCCATCACTGGCGCCTATATCGCCTTGTCGGACGCCGTGTCGTGGCTGCGGCAGCGGGGTGGCTTGCAGGGGGAGCCGTTGACCGATTCGCTGTCCGCGGTCAGCGTCGGCGTCGTCGGCGGCACCCCGATGCTCGACCTGTGCTACACGGAGGATTCGAGCGCCGAGGTGGACATGAACATCGTGCGCACCGGCTCCGGTGCGTTCATCGAGGTGCAGGGCACGGCGGAGGGCAAGCCCTTCGACCGCGCCGTCCTCGACCAACTGTTGGACCTGGGTGCGGCTGGCTGCACCCGACTCACCATGATGCAGAAGGAGGCGTTGGCCGCGTGAATCCCAAGGTGTTCCTGGCCACGAACAATGCGAAGAAACTCGCCGAGCTGCGCCGGATCCTGGCCGAGCAGCACATCGGCGCCGAGGTCGTCGGCATGGACGACATCGAGGCGTACCAGTCGCCGGTCGAGTCGGAGTGGACGTTCGAGGGCAACGCGCTGATCAAGGCCCGCGCCGGGCTGGAGCACACCGGATTGGTGACGCTCGCCGACGACTCGGGGCTCCAGATCGACGCGCTGGGCGGCATGCCGGGCGTGCGGTCGTCGCGCTGGGCCGGCCCCGAGCAGGAGGACGTGGCGAACCTGGAGCTCGTGCTGCGCCAGATCGACGACGTCGTGCCGGCGCGCCGCACGGCGCAGTTCGCCGCGGTGATGGCGCTGGTCACACCCGACGGCTTCCAGGCCACGGCGCAGGGCATCATGAAGGGCCGCATCGCACTGGCCCCGCGCGGTGCCCGCGGCTTCGGCTACGACCCGATCTTCGTGGCCGACGACCAGGTGGTCGCCGACGGCGCGCGGCCCCGCACCAACGCGGAGCTGCGTCCCGAGGAGAAGGACGCGATCAGCCACCGCTCCCGCGCGATCCGTGCGATCCTGCCGCAACTGTGCCAGGTGCTCGGCCTGCCCGAGCCCGAACAGCGCCCGCTGCCGCCGTTCCCGGTCACCCAGCCCTGCCAGCGCGCGGCCGCGATCCTGTAGTCTTTCCAGCCATGACGAAACGGGGCGCGGCATGCAGCAGTACCTGGATCTGTTGACACATGTGATGCAGCATGGCGTGGCCAAGCCGGATCGCACCGGCACGGGCACGCGCAGCGTCTTCGGGTACCAGATGCGGTTCGATCTGGCGGCGGGCTTCCCGCTGCTGACGACCAAGAAGGTGCACACGCACAGCGTGTTCGGCGAGCTGCTGTGGTTCCTGCGCGGGGACACCAACGTTGCCTGGTTGCACGAGAACAGGGTGCACATCTGGGACGAGTGGGCCGATGAGTCGGGCGGTCTTGGCCCGATCTACGGCTATCAGTGGCGCAGCTGGCCCACCCCGGACGGACGCCACGTCGACCAGATCAAGGGCGTCATCGACGCGATCCGGAACAACCCGCATTCGCGCCGCCACGTCGTGTCGGCCTGGAACGTCGGCCAGCTCGACCAGATGGCGCTGCCCCCGTGCCACGCGCTGTTCCAGTTCTACGTCACCCCGGCACAGGGGCCGGACGAGCCCGCAAAGCTGTCCTGCCAGCTGTATCAGCGCAGCGCCGACCTGTTCCTGGGCGTGCCGTTCAACATCGCCAGCTACGCGCTGCTGACGCATCTGGTGGCCCAGGTGACCGGCCTGGGCGTGGGCGAGTTCGTCCACACGTTCGGCGACGCGCACATCTACGACAACCACGTCGACCAGGTGCGCGAGCAGCTGTCCCGCACCCCGCGCCCGCTGCCCACGCTGCGGCTGAACCCCGACGTCCACGAGATCGATGCGTTCACACTCGACGACATCGAGGTGCTCAATTACGACCCCTGGCCGGCCATCAAGGCGCCTATCGCCGTCTGATCCGGCCCGGTAGGCTGGTCGCATGCCCAGACTGACCGCGATCGCAGCCGTCGCCCGCAACGGGGTGATCGGCGACGGGGCGGGTCTGCTGTGGCATCTTCCGGCCGACTTCGCCCGGTTCAAGCGCGTGACCATGGGCGGCGTGCTGGTCATGGGGCGGCGCACGTTCGCCTCGCTGGGACGTCCGCTGCCCGGGCGCACCTCCATCGTCTTGACCCGCGACACCGCCTGGCAGCCCCCCGCCGGCGACGTCGTCATCGCGCACACCGTGTCCGCGGCGCTGGCCGAGCTGGCGCGCCGCCCCGGCCAGGCGTGGTGGTGCATCGGCGGGGGACAGGTCTACCGCGAGCTGTGGGATTACACGACCGACCTGGACATCACCGACGTGCACGCCGAGCCAGTGGGGACGGTCGTCTTCCCCGTCATCGACCCGGCGCAGTGGCGGCACGTGCGCCGCGAACCCCAGGACGGCTTCGACTTCGTCGGCTACGAGCGCCGCACCCCGGAGGCGGCCGCGGCGCTGGCCGCTGCGACGCGACCGCTCCAGGACGGATCGGATCCCGATGCGGCGTGAGGCCAGCGTGCTGCACCTGGATCTGGACGCGTTCTTCGCCTCGGTCGAGCAGCGAGACAAGCCGTCGTTGCGCGGCAAGCCCGTCATCGTCGGCGGTGTGGGCGGACGCGGCGTGGTCAGCACTGCCAGCTACGAGGCCCGCGTGTTCGGCGTCCATTCCGCGATGGCGATGGGCCAGGCCCGGCGGCTGGCCCCGCACGCGGCGGTGCTGGCGGGCCGGTTCGGGGCGTATCGCCAGTCGAGCCGCATCGTGATGGCGCTGCTGCGCGAGGTGTCGCCGGTGATCGAGCCGATGAGCGTGGACGAGGCGTACGTCGATCTGGCCGCGGGCGGCATCGACTGCTCCGACCTGGACGCGCTGGCCGATCTGGTCTCGCGGCTGCGGGCCGAGGTGCAGCGCCGGACCGAGGGGCTGACGGCGTCCGTCGGCGTCGGAACGAGCAAGTTCATCGCCAAGGTCGGCAGCGAGGCCGCCAAGCCGGACGGGCAGATCCTGGTGCCGCCCGGTGGCGAGCTCGACCTGATCAGCCCGCTTCCGGCACGGGCGATCCCGGGCATCGGCCCGGCGACCATGGAGCGGCTGACGCGCCTGGGCATCCACACGGTGGCCGACCTGCAGCAGGCGAGCGAGCGCGAGTTGACGCACGAGCTCGGGCAGCTGGCCGGGTCCGGCCTGCACCGCCTGGCCTTCGCGCAGGACGACCGTCCGGTGCAGACCGAGCGCGAGGCGAAGTCGATCTCGGTCGAGGACACGTTCGAGCGCGATCTGGTCGACCCCGCCGATCTGCGCCGCGTGATCGCGGCCGACGCGATCCAGGTCGCCCAGCACCTGGACAAGGCGGGCCTGTTCGCCCGCACGATCACGCTGAAGGTCCGTCTGGCCAACTTCGTGACGCACACCCGCTCGCGCACGCTGGAGGGCGCCACGGATCGACCGGTGCGGATCGCCGCGGTTGCCCGCCAGCTGCTCGACGGCCTCG
>WRGV01000014.1 GCA_009787035.1 Propionibacteriaceae bacterium
GCCACCGGATCGCCGGGCCCCGGCTCCTCGGGCAGCGCCGGATCCTTGACGCACAGCGTCGCCGAATCGACGCGCACGCCCGCCACGCCACGGTCGAACCAGAACCGCAACACATCCTCATGCTCGGCGCGCACCTGCGGATTGTCCCAGTTGAGATCGGGCTGCTCGGGCGTGAACAGGTGCAGATACCACTGCCCCGGCCGCCCATCGGGGTCGGTCGTGCGCGTCCAGGTCTGCCCGTGGAAGCTCGACTGCCACAGCGTCGGCAGTCCGTCACCGGCGGGGCCGGCGCCATCGCGGAACCAGAAGCGGCCACGCTCGGGGCTGCCCGGCGCGGCGGCCAACGCCGCCTGAAACCATGGATGCTGCGACGACACATGGTTCGGCACGATATCGACGATGACCCGCACCCCGCGCCGCGCCGCCGCGGCGATCAGGTGCTCGGCCTGCGCCAGCGTGCCGATTCGCGGATCGATGCGGCGGTAGTCGGCCACGTCGTAGCCACCATCGGCCCACGGCGAGGCGTACCAGGGCGTGAACCATATCGCATCGACGCCGAGCCTCACGAGGTAGTTCAGCCGGGCCTCGACCCCGACCAGGTCGCCGATGCCGTCGCCGTCACCATCGGCGAAGCTGCGCGGATACACCTGGTAGATGACGGCATGCCGCCACCACTGTTCCGCATCTGTCCGCTCATCCACCTCGACTCCTTCGTCGTCCGCTGCGACCAACGTAAGTCAACGACAGATGTACCGCAAGAACTCGACACAATTGTTACCAAAACGTGACATATGCCGGCCTCGTCGCCGGTGGATGGAGCTCGCCGGGACACGATGCCCCCGCACCACCCCGAATCGTCCCCCCAACGCCACATGTGGCCCACGCGGGTCGACTTTGTCCCGTTTTGTCCCGGGACCGAACGCTCAGTCCCCCTGATGCGCGGCGGTCGAGCCCCGCACGACCAGCTCGGGCTCGAAGAGCAGCTCGGCGCCGCCCTCCACCTGCGAGGCGATGAGCCGGTCGAGCGTATCGACGGCGGCCCGCCCCATGGGCTCGATGGGCTGACGCACGGTGGTGAGCGCGGGATCGGTCGACGTCATCAGCGCGGAGTCGTCGTAGCCGACGATGCTCACCTGCCCGGGCACCGCCAGCCCGGCGCGCCGGGCCGCCCGGATGGCGCCCAGGGCCAGCATGTCGGACGCGCAGATGATGCCGGTGGCCCCCGCCGCCAGCAGCTGCCCGCACGAGGCCTGGCCGGCCTCCAGCGAGTAGGCCGAGTGCGCGACCAGGTCATCCGCGATCTGCAGGCCGTGTCGGGCCGCTGCGGCCCGCGCACCGCGCAGCTTGAGTTCGGACGGCACATGGTCGCCCGGCCCGAGCAGCAGCCCGATGCGCGTGTGCCCCAGCGAGCGCAGATGGTTGAACGCCTGCTGCCCGGCGAGCACATCGTCGCAGCACACGCGCGGAAACGGCATCGTCTCGATGGCGGCGTTGATCAGCACGACGGGCAGGCCCACGGCCTCCAGGCGGGCGTAGTGACTGTGATCCGCGCAACGCTCGCTGAACAGACCGCCCACGAAGATGGCGCCAGACACCTGCTGGTCGAGCAGCAGATCGACGTACTCCCCCTCGGTGATGCCGCCGGCGGTGCGCGTGCACAGCACGGGCGTGAACCGCCGCTGCGCCAACGCCCCGGCGATGACCTCGGCGAACGCCGGGAAGATCGGGTTGCTCAACTCGGGCAACACGAGCCCAACCAGCCGACCGCGTTCGCCGCGCAGCTTGGTCGGACGCTCGTAGCCCATCACGTCCAGTGCCGTCAGCACCATCTCGCGGGTCGCCTGCGACACGCCGGGCTTGTTGTTGAGCACGCGCGACACCGTCGCCTCGCTGACGCCGACCTTCGCGGCGACCGCGGCGAGTCTTGCTGACATGCCCGTCATTGTACGCAGCCGCTGACGGACACCCTCACAGCTGCGCGGCCACGGCGTCCGTCCGGACGAGATCGGCGACCATCCGCGCGGCCTCGGCCATCTTCAGGGGGACGAACCCGGCGGCGACAGCCCGGGCGCGCAGCGCGGGCTCCTCGCGCATCAGCATGCACCCGCGGACGAACAGGATGTGCGGGGCCTTGCGGTGCTCGGCCAGATCGCGGCGCAGCCGGCGCCACCAGTTGACCAGCCTGGGCCGGTCGAGCCAGATCGCCAGCACCGGCGTGTCCCCCGCGCACTCGCGCAGGCAGGCCAGACTGGTCGCGAAGATTCCCTCGGCCACGATCGCCGGGGCGTCGCCGATGTCGAGGCGCTGCGTGCGGACGGCCCGGTTGGCGGCAATGTCGTAGACGGGCGTCTCCACCGCCCCATCGCGGGCCAGCGCGACCAGTGCCGCCGCGGCGGCCTGCGCGTCCCACGTGGCGGGGTCGTCCCAGTCGATCACCCCGGACGGCAGCCGCGGCAGATCCGGAGCGTCATCGTTGCGGTAGAAATCATCCAGGCGCACACTCGGCAGCCCCGAACGGCGCGCCAGCCGCGACTTCCCGCTGCCGGAGGGGCCAGCAAGCAACACGATGGTGCGGGCGGCTGGCTGGTTCACGCAGCCATCGTAGCCACTGATGCCGAATCGTCCCATTTCGCGGATCGCGCACCCGGCACGACGGCCACCCACCGCGATCGGTCCGTGCGGCCTGACCCGCGGCACCCGGGTATGCCAAAGGGGCCGCCGGCGACCCGGCGACCCCTTCGGTGTCACTGCTTACTTGTCGGCAGCCTCGTCCGCATCGGACTCGGTCTGCTCGCTCTCGGCCGCCGCGTCGGACGACTCCTGCGCCGCCTCGGCGACCTCGTCGGCCTTGATCTCCTGCGCGGCCTTGTCGGCCTCGGCCAGCGCCTGCTGCGCGGCCATGATGTCGGCCACCGCGGCCTCGTCCGCCTGCTTCGACGCCGCCTTCGCGGGGCGCTTCGACGCGGCCGGGCCGCCCTGCATGATCAGCTCGATCTGCGCCATCGGCGCGCCGTCACCCTGGCGGGTGCCGAGCTTGGTGATCCGGGTGTAGCCGCCCTCGCGGTTGGCCATGGCCGGAGCCACCTCGTCGAAGAGCACCTTCAGCACGACGTTGTCGCGCACGGTCTTGGCGACGACGCGGCGTGCCGCCACGTCGCCCCGCTTGGCCTTGGTGATCAGGTGCTCAGCGAGCGGCTGCACCCGCTTGGCGCGGGTCTCCGTTGTCGTGATCTTGCCGTGCTCGAACAGCTGGCTGGCGAGATTGGCCAGGATGATCCGCTGGTGCGCGGGGCTCCCGCCGATGCGGGGACCCTTGGTTGGCTTGGGCATTTCGTGTTCCTCAGTGTTTCAGGAGGGCGGGGCCCTCAGCGGATCAGTACTGGTCGTCCTCGGTGTAGTCGCCGAAGTCGTCCATCTCGTCGTAGGCGTCGGCGGCCGCGACCGGGTCGAAGCCCAGCGCGCCGTCGTCCTTCAGGCCCATGCCGAGCTCGGCCAGCTTGGCCTTGACCTCGTCGATGGACTTGCTGCCGAAGTTGCGGATGTCGAGCAGGTCCTGCTCGGAGCGGCTCACCAGCTCACCGATCGTGTGAATACCCTCGCGCTTGAGGCAGTTGTAGCTGCGCACGGTGAGCGAGAGCTTCTCGATCGGCAGGGCCAGATCGGCGGCGAGCTGCTCGTCGATCGGCGACAGGCCGATCTCGATGCCCTCCGCGTTGACGTTGAGCTCGCGGGCCAAGCCGAACAGCTCGACCAGCGTGCGCCCGGCCGAGGCCACCGCATCGCGCGGCGAGATGGCGGGCTTGGTCTCGACATCGATGATCAGGCGGTCGAAGTCGGTGCGCGTCTCGACGCGCGTTGCCTCGACCTTGTAGCTGACCTTCATGACCGGCGAGTAGATCGAGTCGACCGGGATGCGGCCGATCTCGGCCTCCGGGTTGTCGTTCTGAGCCGCCGAGACGTAGCCGCGGCCGCGCTCGACCGTCAGCTCCATCTCGATCTGGCCGTCGTCGGTGAGCGTGGCGATGTGCAGGTCGGGGTTGTAGACCGTCACACCGGCGGGCACCTGGATGTCGGCGGCCGTGACCGCCCCGGCACCCGCCTTGCGCAGGTACATCTCGACCGGCTGATCCTCTTCGCTGGAGAGCACGAGGCCCTTCAGGTTCAAGATGATCTCGGCGACATCCTCCATCACGCCCTTGATCGTGGTGAACTCGTGCTGCACGCCCTCGATCTTGATGGACGTGACGGCAGCGCCGGGGATGCTGGACAGCAGCGTGCGGCGCAGCGAGTTACCGAGCGTGTAGCCGAAGCCCGGCTCCAGCGGCTCGATGACGAACCGCGACCGGAACTCGCTGGCAACCTCTTCAACCAGGGTTGGACGTTGTGCGATGAGCATTCTTTGTCATTCCTTTCCGCGCCGCCCGCTATATGACGGACGCGATCTGCCCCGGCGTCAAGACCATCTCGCCGCCGGGATGAGGCTCACTTCGAGTAGAGCTCGACGATGGCCTGCTCGTTGACGTCGATGACGATCTGCTCGCGGACGGGCAGCTGGTGCACCAGGATGCGCATCTTGCCGGTGCGCGCGGTCAGCCAGCCGGGGACGTCGCGCGAATCGTGCGTCTCGCGCGCGATCACGAACGGGGTCATGTCCACCGACTTCGGACGCACGTCGATGATGTCGAGCGGTGCGACGCGGTAGCTGGGGATGTTGACCTTCTTGCCGTTGACCAGGAAGTGGCCGTGGCTGACGAGCTGACGGGCCTGGCGGCGCGTGGCGGCGAAGCCGGCGCGGTAGACCACGTTGTCGAGGCGGCTTTCCAGCAGCTGCAAGAGCCGGTCACCGGTCTTGCCGCTCATGCGGGTGGCTTCCTCGTAGTAGTTGTGGAACTGCTTTTCGAGCACGCCGTACGCGAAGCGGGCCTTCTGCTTCTCCTTCAGCTGCCCCAGGTACTCGGAGTCCTTGGTGCGGCCGCGGCCGTGCATGCCCGGCGGGTACGAGCGGCGCTCATATGCCTTGTCGTTGCCCACCAGGTCTGTCCCGAGTCGACGGGACTTCTTGGTGATGGGTCCGGTGTAACGGGCCATGGTGAATTCGTCCTTTGCTGTCGTGGGTGGTGCGCGCGGGCATCATCGTCCCTGGTGGGGACGGACACCGCCGCGCGCGATCGGGTTGGGTTAGACGCGGCGCCGCTTGGGAGGACGGCAGCCGTTGTGCGGCATCGGCGTGACGTCGCTGATCGCGCCCACTTCGAGGCCCACGGCCCCCAGGGAGCGGATCGCCGTCTCGCGGCCCGAACCGGGGCCCTTGACGAAGACGTCCACGCGCTTCATGCCATGGTCCATCGCCCGGCGCCCAGCGGCCTCGGCGGCCATCTGCGCGGCGAACGGGGTGGACTTGCGGGAACCCTTGAACCCGACCGTGCCCGCCGAAGCCCACGAGATCACGGCGCCGGCCGGATCCGTGATGGCGATGATCGTGTTGTTGAAGGTGCTCTTGATGTGGGCCTGTCCGGCGACCACATTCTTCTTTTCCTTGCGCCGCACCTTTGTCTTGGCGGCGGCGGCTTTGCGGCCTGCAGTAGCCATAAGCTTTGTTCTCTCCTGGAATCGGTTCAGTGATGGGAGCCGGTCCGCGCGCGGCGGATCAGCGGGCCTTCTTCTTGCCGGCGACGGCCTTGCGCTTGCCCTTGCGGGTACGCGCGTTCGTCCGGGTGCGCTGACCGCGCACCGGCAGGCCGGAGCGGTGACGACGGCCCTGATAGGTGCCGATCTCGACCTTGCGGCGGATGTCTGCGGCCACCTCGCGGCGCAGATCGCCTTCGACCTCATAGTTGGCGTCGATGAAATCACGCAGCTTGACCAGCTGCTCGTCGGTGACGTCCTTGACACGGATGTCACCGCTGATGCCGGTGGCTTCCAGGGTTTTGACGGCTCGGGTCCGCCCGATGCCGAAGATGTACGTGAGTGCGATCTCGAGGCGCTTCTCGCGCGGCAGATCGACTCCTTCGAGGCGTGCCATGTGGCCATACCTTTCCGTTGGGTCGTCCCCTCCCAGGGACGCGAAGGTGTGTGGCGTGAGGCGTTCCCGTTGTTCCCCCGCTGTGGGGGCGGGCCCCGGCCTTCGTCCGGGGGTGGTCAGCTCCGTCAAAGGCGAAGCTGTTGCGCTCACGTTGTTCTCTATGTGTCACCGGGCCTGTGCCCGGGAGTTGTCGCTCCCAGCCTCGCGGCTGGAGGGTATGTACTTGTCAACAGGGTTCTGTGCGGGTACTAGCCCTGGCGCTGCTTGTGGCGGGGATTCGTGCAAATGACGCGCACGACGCCACGGCGACGGATCACCTTGCAGTGCTCACAGATCTTCTTGACGCTCGGCTGAACCTTCATGCTGAGTGTCCCCTCATGTTGTTGGTGCCCTCGCAGGCGCGCAATGTGCCCCGTGCAAGGACTGGTTTCGGGTGAACCGCCGGGCGGTTCACTTGTGACGGTAGACGATCCGTCCGCGGGTCAGGTCGTAGGAGGACAGCTCAATGACCACGCGATCCTGCGGAAGGATGCGGATGTAGTGCTGCCGCATCTTGCCACTGATCGTGGCGAGCACACGGTGCCCGTTGTCCAGCTCCACGCGGAACATCGCGTTCGGCAAGGCCTCGACCACCGCGCCCTCGAGTTCGAGGACGCCCTCTTTCTTCGCCATTCGGCTCCTGATTCGCTGCGGACGTCCCGCGGGACGCCTCGGATCGACTTCACTGCCGCGCAGGCACGCGACAGCCACGGCATAAAGCCGCCTTGCAATGATAGTCCGCCGCGTGGGCGTGCCCAAATGGAAGGGGCACTCTACAGGATCAGCGCCAGCGCCACGATGATGATCGCGACGATGAGCACGCCCGCAACGATGACCGCGGCACGCTGTGCGGAGCCGTGCGCCACCGCCCCCATTCCCGCGGGCTCCAGGGCACCGGGTGCGTCGAAGGTCTCACCGCCCACCGCCGGTTCGTCGGCGGCCAGGGACGCGGGCAGCGCCCGGGCCACCGGCACGAGGTCGGCGTTGTGCTGGGCCTTATATACCTGGTCGAGTAGCTGCTGGTAGTCGTCCAACTCCAGGGAACCTGCGGCGTAAGCCTGGTTGAGCCGGGCGCCGACGTCCTCGCGCTCCGCATCGCTCACCGCGGCCTGCGGATCGTTCGAGAATCGTGCCTCGATGGGCATTCCGGACATGCCTCCAGCCTATCGCAGGCCCACGATGACCCTCGGAACGCCCACAAATCAAAACATCTTATGGTTTCAGGCAAGGTATCATGGTGTGGTTCGCGAAGGATTCGCGAGTTCGTCGATTCGACAGGAGCTGTCCCATGTCCCACCGGTACGCGTTGAGCGGCCTCGTCTTGCTGGCCGGAGCGGCCCTGCTGCTGTCCGGCTGCTCCCCCGATGCGACGTCGAGCCCGTCGACCGGCACGGCTGCGTCCTCCGGTGCCGCGAACGTCCAGCTCGTCAAGCCCGGCACACTGACCGTGTGCACCAATCCGCCGTTCAAGCCGATGGAGTACGACGACTCGACCGGCCAGACCGTCGGCTTCGACATCGACCTCATGCAGTTGGTCGCCGACAAGCTGGGCGCCCAGATGTCCGTCCTGGAGACCGACTTCTCGCAGATCACCTCCGGTGCCGTGTTCGCCGCCCGCCAGTGCGACATCGGCGCGTCGGCCATCACGATCACGGACGCCCGCAAGAAGGCCGTTCTCTTCTCCACACCGTACTTCGCCGCGACGCAGGCACTGGTCGTCAAGACCGACTCGGGCATCAACGACCTGTCGGGCATGAAGGGCAAGACCGTCGCCGTCCAGACCGACACGACCGGCAACGACTACGCCAACTCGCACGCCAGCACCGACGGCTATCAGGTCAAGGTGTTCGACGACGCCGGCACGGCGCTCAACTCGATCCTGGCCGGCAGCGCCGATGGCTGCCTGATCGACCGCGCCATCGCGTACTCGTTCGTCGCGGACAACCCGACCACCAAGGTGGTCACCGAGTTCCAGACCGGCGAGCAGTACGGCTTCGACGTCTCACTGGACAACACCGCACTCATCAACGTCGTCAACCAGGTACTCACCACGGCGAACACCGATGGCACCTACCTGTCGCTCTACAAGAAGTGGATCGACCCCAGCGCCACCTCGGCATCCCTGCCGACCGCCACTGCCTGAACAGGACACCATGACGCAGCCTGACCACAGCGCCGCTGCGGCGCTGACCACCCCATCGCCGTCCAGCCCGCTGACTGGCCTGGACGCCGTCGCCGCCCGCAAAGGCATGTCGCCGCGGCAGAAAACGCTGGTCGTGCGCATCGTGCAGTACGTGGTGTTCGTCGGCGTCGTGCTCGCCGTGGTCTTCACGGCCAACTGGCACCAGCTGGGCCAGGTGTTCGCCCGGTCGGACGTGCTGCGCATCACGTTCACCAGCACGACCGACGTGACCCTCGGCACGTCCAAACACGTTATCAACGGGCTGTTGCTCGCCCTGTGCAACACCATCGTGTACAGCGTCGGCGCGTTCATCATCGGCCTGCTGCTCGGCACGGTGCTGGCGCTGATGAAGCTGTCGAGCGTGGGGCCGTACCGCTGGGTGGCGACCATCTACGTCGAGCTCTTCCGCGGGCTGCCCGCGCTGGTCGTGCTGCTGATCTTCGGCATGCTGCCCGTGGCCTTCCCGGGGCTGCAGTTCCCGCTGGATCCGTACGGAACCGTGTGGCTCGCGCTGGGCATGGTGTATGCGGCGTACATGTCCGAGACCATTCGCGCGGGCATCCAGGCCGTGCCGAAGGGGCAGATCGAAGCGGCGCGCACGTTGGGCATGCCCGCGGGCATGGCGACGCGGCGCATCGTGTTGCCGCAGGCGTTCCGCATCATCACCCCGCCGCTGACCAACGACCTCGTGTCGCTGGTCAAGGACTCGTCGCTGGTCTACATCCTGGGCCTGACCGCGCAGGGCTTCGAGCTGACCAAGTTCGGGCGCAACCTGCAAAACGCCAACGCCAATCTGACCCCCATCGCGCTGGCGGGCCTGTGCTACCTGGTGATCACGGTGCCGCTGGGCTTCCTGGTGCGCCACATGGAGAACAAGTCGGCGACGAGGGCGGGGGCACGATGAGCGAGACGACCGCGGGCGCCGGCCCGATGATCCGCGTGGACGGGCTGCACAAGAGCTTCGGCGAGCTGGAGGTGCTCAAGGGCATCGATCTGGCCGTCGATCCCGGCGAGGTGCTGTGCATCATCGGGCCGTCCGGCTCGGGCAAGAGCACGCTGCTGCGCTGCATCAACCTGCTGGAGCAGCCCACCGAAGGCGACGTCTGGGTGCATGGCATCAAGCTGACCGACCAGGATGTGGACATCGACCGGGTGCGCGCGCACATGGGCATGGTGTTCCAGAGCTTCAACCTGTTCCCGCACCTCAATGCGACGCAGAACTGCATGCTCGGCCAGACGGCCGTCCTGGGGCGCAGCAAGGCCGAGGCCAAGCGCATCGCCGAGCACAACCTGGTCAAGGTGGGCCTGTTCGACCGCATGGATTACTTCCCGGCCCAGCTGTCCGGCGGGCAGCAGCAGCGCGTCGCCATCGCGCGGGCCCTGTCGATGGACCCGCTGCTCATGCTGTTCGATGAGCCGACCAGCGCCCTGGACCCCGAGCTCGTGGGCGACGTGCTGTCCGTGATGCGCCAGCTGGCCGACGACGGCATGACCATGGTCGTGGTGACGCACGAGATGGCCTTCGCCCGCGATGTCGCCGACCGCGTGATCTTCATGGACGAGGGTGTCATCGTCGAGCAGGGCCCGGCGGCCCAGGTGATCGGCGCGCCGACCCAGGAGCGCACCCAGGTGTTCCTGCAGCGCGTGCTCGACCCGACCCATGTCCGCGAGATCGGCGAGCTCGAACCCATCGACGTGGCGCCGGCCTGGACCCACGCGTAGCCACAGGTGCTCCACGCCGCGCGCCGCGGCGGGCGAAATGGGACAGAACTGCCCCTGAACATCGACCGGGCGCCTCTTCATGCCGATGTGCGATCGCCACAGACCGATCTGTCCCGTTCTGGAACGGCGCCACGGCTGCCCCGATCAGCCACTCCCGGGCCATCTGCGGGACAAGACTGACCTCAAACCTCGGAAACGGCACCAGATCGGCCAAAAACCGACGTCTGGATGCGGTCTTGTCCCAATGATGGGGGGCGCCGCCGCCACCGAATCGCCCATCCACCGACCGCGGCCCGGGGCCTCTCAGCTGCGGCGCTGGTAGTGGACCAGGAAGTCGTCGCGGAAATCCTCGAAGGTGCCGTCGACCAGCGAAGCCCGGATGTTGTCGACCAGGCGGACGGTGAAGCGCTCGTTGTGGATCGTCGCCAGCGTCGCGGCCAGCATCTCGCGGGCCTTGAACAGGTGGTGCAGGTACGCCTTGGTGTAATGCTGGCAGGTGTAGCAGTCGCAGCCGTCTTCCAGTGGCTCCAGCACGCCGCGGCAGCCGGCCGTGTCGACGTTGTAGCGGCCGCGCGCGGTGTAGATGGCCGCGTTGCGGGCCACGCGCGACGGCATCACGCAATCGAACGTGTCGGCGCCGCTGGCCACCGCGGTGAAGATGTCTTCCGGCTCGGAGATGCCCAGCAGGTGTCTGGGCTTGTCTTCGGGCAGTTCCTGCGCGCACCAGCCGACGATCTCGCCGATCGCGTGCTTCTCCAAGGCTCCGCCGATGCCGTAGCCGTCGAAGCCCGCCTCGCCCGATCGGGTCGCGGCGAGCCCCTGGCAGGCCTGGCGGCGCAGGTCCTCGTACTGGGCACCCTGGACGACGCCGAACAGCGCCTGATACGGCTTGCCAGCCCGTAATTCGGTGAGCCGGACGTGCTCATCCAGACACCGCTGCGCCCAGCGCTGCGTGCGCTCCACCGACCGCTCCTGGTACTCGCGCGTGTTGCGCAGCGTGGTCAGCTCGTCGAACGCGAACATGATGTCGGCCCCCAGCTGGTGCTGCACGCCCATGCTGACCTCCGGCGTGAACCGGTGTTTCGAGCCATCCAGCGGCGAGCGGAAATCGACGCCGTCCTCATCGACCCGCGACAGGCGCTTGCGCCCGCGCGCGCTCGCCTTGTCGTCCCTATCGAGCTCGGACGCCTCCATCGCGATGACCTTCTTGAACCCAGCGCCCAGGCTCATCACCTGGAAGCCGCCGGAGTCGGTGAACGTCGGGCCGGGCCAGTTCATGAACGCGCCCAGGCCCCCGGCCGCGTCCACGATCGCCGGGCCGGGCTGCAGATACAGGTGGAAGGCGTTCGCCAGCACGGCCTGCGCCCCCAGCTGGGCCAGCGACTCGGGCAGCACGGCCTTGACGTTGGCCTTGGTGCCGACCGCGATGAACGCGGGGGTGCGGATCTCGCCGTGCGGCGTGTGGATCACCCCGGCCCGGCCCAACCCGTGCCGCGCCTGGATAGAAAACCCGAAGTCGCTCACCGCGTTCCCCCCAACCGCGCCATCGTTTGCAGCTGCGCCAGCCCCACCAGCCCGGCGTTGGCCGAGCGCAGCACGTGGTCGCCCACCAGCACCGGCGTGGCCCCGGCTTCGGCAAATGCGGCCAGCTCGTCGTCGGTGATGCCGCCCTCGGGGCCCACGATGAACATGACCTCGCCCGCCTCGACGAGCGTCTGGTCGGCCAGGTATCCGGTCGCAGACTCGTGCAGCACGAACGCCTGCGCGCACGCGCGGACGCGGTCGAGCACCTCGGACGTCGGCGCGTACCCGACCTGCGGCACCACCAGCCGGCGCGACTGCTTGGCCGCCTCGCGGGCCGTCGCCCGCCAGCCTTCGAGCTGCTTGTCGAGCTTGTCGGAAGTCCAGCGCACGATCGACCGAGATGCCGGCCAGGCCAACACCTCGTCCACGCCCGCCTGCGTCATGGCATCCAAGGCCTGCTTGTCGGCGCCGCCCTTGGCCAACGCCTGCACGGCCGTCCAGCGGTACGGCCGCTCCGGCTCAGCCAGCGCCTCAGCGACCTCGACACAGATTCCGCCCTTGTCAACGGCGACCACCGGGCCACGCACGCCATGGCCGCGTCCGTCCGCGATCACGACACCCTCGCCCACCTGGATGCGCCGCACCACGGCCGCGTGCCGGCCCTCGGGGCCGTCCAGGCGCAGCACGCCGCCCACCGGGACCGCGACATCGTCGGCCAAGAACAGCGGGGCGCTCATGCGGTGAACGAGTCCTTGAGCCGTCCGAAGAAGCCCTTGCCCTGATCCTTGGCGACGATCAGCTCCGGATGCGTTTCATCGCGCAGCTCGGCCAGGTGCACCAGCAGCTCGCGCTGCTCGTCGTCCAGCTTGGTGGGCGTCTCGACCAGCAGCGTGACGCCCAGGTCGCCGCGGCTGTTGCCGCGCAGTCGCGGCACACCCTTGCCGCGGATCACCAGCCGCGTGCCGGCCTGCGTGCCGGCGGGCACGGCGAGCATGGCCGTGCGGTCGTCCTCGGC
>WRGV01000015.1 GCA_009787035.1 Propionibacteriaceae bacterium
GGGGAAGGCCGAACCGGCGGCCTGGCGGGTCAACCTGCCAATCGGCAGCCCGGCACGGCAGCCCGCGCCGACCAGGTTTCCGAAGCGGCGCCCCTTGAAGACGGCCGGTTCGGCGCTGAGGCTGGCCTGGCCGAACACCTCGACGACGCCCGCCATCAGGCGGCGTGACCATGCGAAGGGCCGGTCGTCCACCAGGTTGGCCAGCAGGGCGCCGTCGGCGTGCAACACGCGCGCCACGTCGGCGAAGAACTCGACGCTGACCAGCGAGGCGGGCACCTGGCCGTCCGCGAACGCGTCCAGAATCACCACGTCCGCATAGTCGTTCGGCAGCTGGGCCACGCCGGTGCGTCCGTCCAGGGCCCGCACCTTGATGCCGCTGTGTGCGGACAGCGGCAGGGCTTCGCGCACCTGCGCGGTCAGCGCCGCGTCCGGCTCCAGCACGATCTGCGGGCTGGTGGGGCGCGTGGCGGCGACGTAGCGGGCCAGGCTCATCCCGGCCCCGCCGATGTGGATCACGCGCAACCGCTGCCCGGCCGGGGCGTGTGCGTCCAGGTGCTGCCCGATGCGCACCATGTAGTCGAACTCCAGGTGCTGGGGGGCGTCCGGGTCGACCCAGCTCTGGTCGATACCGCCGATGCGCACGAACCAAGCGCCGGGCTCCTCACGGTCGGGCACCAGCTCGGCGGGCTGCAACGTCATGTCCCCATCGTGCCACCGTCCCAGACATGGCGGACGGTCCCGCCCACGATGGGTCGGGACCGTCCGGTCTGGGGGGTTGGGATCAGTTGGCCTGGGCCGCCCACGCCGCGTCGCTCGTGGCGCGCAGGCACTCGTCGATGCTGAGTTTGGACAGCTCGATCACACGGTCGACGTCGAGGCCGAGCGCCTGAGCGATGCGCGTGCCGTACTCCGGATCGGCCAGGTAGCAGTGCGCCGCATGGCGGTACTTGACGTTGACCGTCGCCGGGCCGATGTCGGCCTTCGTGTTCGAGATGAGCGCCGCGCGCTGCGTCTCGTCCATCAGCCGGTACAGGTCGCCCGCCTGGTAGAAGCAGTCGTCATCGGCGGTGTGCTGGCTGTAGTTGTCCATGGCGCCGTCCAGCGCCAGCGCCGGATCGGCGTACTGCGGCTGTCCGGCCCACTCGCCGAAGCCGTTGGGGTAGTAGCCCTTGGTGGCGCCGTAGTTGCCGTCCACCCGCATCGAGCCGTCGCGGTGGTACGAATGCACCGGGCAGACCGGCTTGTTGACCGGGATGGACGCACTGTTGACGCCCAGGCGGTAGCGCTGCGCGTCACCGTAGGCGAACAGCCGGCCCTGCAGCATCTTGTCGGGCGAGAAGCTGATGCCCGGGACGACGTTGGCGGGATCGAACGCGGCCTCTTCGACGTCGGCGAAGTAGTTCTCCGGGACGCGGTTGAGCTCCAGGACGCCGACCTCGATCAGCGGGTACTCCTTCTGGCTCCAGACCTTGGTCAGATCGAACGGGTTGTCGCGGTGGTGCCGCGCCTGCTCCTCGGTCATGACCTGGATGTACATCGTCCAGCGCGGGAAGTCGCCTTTGTCGATCGCATCGATCAGGTCGCGCTGCGCGCTCTCGCGGTCGCCGGCGACGATCGCCGCGGCCTCTTCGTTCGTCAGGTTCTTGATGCCCTGCTGCGTCTTGAAGTGGAACTTGCACCAGACGCGGACGCCGTCCGCGTTGATGAGGCTGAACGTGTGGCTGCCGTAGCCGTTCATGTGGCGATAGCCGTCGGGCAGCCCGCGGTCGGACATGACGATCGTGACCTGGTGCAAAGCCTCAGGCAGCATCGTCCAGAAGTCCCAGTTGTTCTGCGGCGAGCGCAGGTTGGACCGCGGGTCGCGCTTGACGGCGTGGTTCAGGTCCGGGAAGTGGATGGGGTCGCGCATGAAGAAGACCGGCGTGTTGTTGCCGACCAGATCCCAGTTGCCCTGCTCGGTGTAGAACTTGATGGCGAAGCCGCGGATATCGCGCTCGGCATCGGCCGCGCCGCGCTCGCCGGCGACCGTCGAGAACCGCAGGAAGATGTCGGTCTTCTTGCCGATCTGGCTGAACAGCGCCGCCTTGCTGTACTTCGTGATGTCGTGGGTCACGGTGAACGTGCCGAACGCGCCGCTGCCCTTGGCGTGCATGCGCCGCTCCGGGATGACTTCACGATCGAAGTGCGCCAGCTTCTCCAGGAAGAACACGTCCTGGAGCATCATCGGGCCGCGCGGGCCGGCGGTGATGACGTCATCATGGTTGGGGACGGGGGCGCCGTTCTCCCTGGTCAATCCCTTGTCGTTGTCACTCATTGCGTATGTGCCTTTCCTTGGGGGTGCGGCGCATTTCTTGGGCGCCGCGCTGCGTGCGACGCCGGCGCAGGGGGTCTGGCCGGTTGCACCACCAACGCTACGGGACTTTGACCGTCCTCGCTGGGGACACAGGCAAGCTACAGCTACGCTGAGAGTGGACAGCCTCTTGACAGACAGGCCGATCAGCTGGCACCATGTCATCCCGCATGCGATGCAGGCGCCGCTGCGGGCGCCGGTAGGGGGGCGCGATCACCGGCGATGAGGCATCGCTGCGATCCGTGCGAGCCGTCCGGCCAAGGGGGGCCGGTGTGCCGTGAAGGCGACAGCGAACAGGAATCCCGTCATGGCGGTCATGGCCAGCAGTTCTCCGCCGTCCTCCACGGGGGCGAACGGCACGTTGAACGACAGCAGGTCGAGGAACATGTGGTGCGCGGCGTCCAGACCCACCGCGAACACGCCGAGCACGGCAAACAGCGCAAGCAGGACGATGCAGACCCTGCGTGCCTCAACCGGTGAGTACACGTAGGTGAGCAACCCGAACGCGCCGAAGAGGATCGCGATGCCGAAGATCCACAGCAGCTCGCCCGTGTGGACGGCGAAGATGCCCATGTGGGGGTTGGCCTCGCTGAAGGCCGATCCGAACTGCTCGTGGAACATGAACCAGTCATCGAAGAGCATGGAGAGGAAAGCGAGCGCCCCGATGAGAAAGACGGGTGCACGATCGCGCACCGTCAGCAGGATCAGCATCGCCGCCGACCAGATCATCTTGACGCCGTTGATGATCTCGGCGTAGCTCCGGTCGATGGCCAGGTCGAAGGGGCCACCAGGCGGTTCGCCGAGGATCTTGCGGACGACGTGAATGCCCACCAAGAGCACGTCCACCAGCAGAAGCAGGCAGAGGAACGCGGCGGCGGGCCGATGCGTGAGCCCGAGTGTAGAAAGCAGCCGCATCGTGCGTGATTGCTGTGGAGTCACCGCGGGTTCTCCTCGTCGGCGGTGGGCAGGGGCTGAAGGAACCGACACAGGGAGTTTCCAGTATCACCACCGACGCTACCGTGAGTGGCCGGTGCGCGCACGGCGCCACAGGTACATCACAGTCATGGTGAGGGTGGCCGAGTCCGCGGGACAATCCTGCCCCGGATCGAACCGATCGGCCGGATCGTCGGCGTTTGTGCGGCGACAGGGGCCGATTTGTCCCACAATGGGCCGCGACCCGCCCGCGCGGGCCGCGTGATCAGGCGACGCCGGTCATGCGCAGGCCGTCGTGCGCGTCGGCGACGTCGAAGGTGACCCTCGCCCCGTCGGTCACGGCGCCGGACAGCAGCTGGCGGGCCAGCGGATCCTCCAGGTGCGTCTGCAGCAGGCGGCGCAGCGGCCGGGCGCCGTAGACCGGGTCGTACCCGGTGGCTCCGAGCCAGGCCTTGGCGGCGTCGGTGAGGTCCACGTGGATGCGCCGCGGGGCCAGCCGCCCGTTCAACTTGTCGAGGCTGATGTCGACGATCGCGTTCAGATCGGCCTGTGACAAGGGATCGAACAGCACGATGTCGTCCAGCCGGTTCAAGAATTCGGGACGGAAGCTGCCGCGCACCACGTCCATGACGGCGTTGCGCTTCATCTCGGGCGCGAGGCTCTGGTCGGCCAGGATGTTCGAGCCCAGGTTGCTCGTCATGATCAGCACGCACGAGCGGAAGTCGACCGTGCGCCCCTGGCCGTCGGTCAGCCGGCCGTCGTCGAGCACCTGCAGCAGGATGTTGAACACGTCGGGGTGTGCCTTCTCGACCTCGTCCAGCAGCACGACCGAGTACGGACGACGCCGCACGGCCTCGGTCAGCTGGCCGCCCTCCTCGTAGCCGACATAGCCCGGGGGCGCTCCGACAAGGCGCGACACCGTGTGCTTCTCCATGTATTCGCTCATGTCGATGCGGATCATCGCCTGCTCGTCGTCGAAGAGGAACCACGCCAGCGACTTGGCCAGCTCGGTCTTGCCGACGCCCGTGGGCCCCAGGAACAGGAACGAGCCGGTGGGGCGGTTCGGGTCGCTGATGCCCGCCCGGGCCCGGCGCACCGCGTCCGACACCGCCTGGACGGCCGCGTGCTGCCCGATCAGGCGCTCGCCGATGCGCTGCTCCATGTGCAGCAGCTTCTCGGTCTCGCCCTCCATCATCTTGCCGACGGGGATGCCCGTCCAGGCGCTGACGACCTCGGCGATGTCCTGGCTGGTGACCTCCTCGGAGACCATGGACGCCACGGCCGCGTCGGCCTGCGCCTGCGCCGCCTGCGCCAGCTCCTTCTCCAGGCCGGGGATCTGGCCGTACAGGATTTGGGACGCCCGTGCGAAGTCGCCCTCGCGCTGGGCCCGGTCGGCGTCGGTGCGGGCCTTGTCGATCTCCTCCTTGATCGCGCCGACGCGGTTGAGCGCGCCCTTCTCCTGCTCCCAGCGGGCCTCCAGGCCGCGCAGGCGCTCCTGCGCGTCGGCCAGTTCGGCGTTCAGCGCGTCGAGCCTGGCCTTGGACGACGGGTCGTCCTCCTTGTCGAGCGCGAACTGCTCCATGGTCAGGCGGTCGACCTGGCGGCGCAGCGCGTCGATCTCTTCGGGGGACGAGTCGATCTCCATGCGCAGCCGCGAGGCGGCCTCGTCGATCAGGTCGATGGCCTTGTCGGGCAGCTGTCGGTTGGTGATGTAGCGGTTCGACAAGGTGGCGGCGGCGACCAGCGCGCCGTCGGTGATGCGCACCTTGTGGTGCGCCTCGTAGCGCTCGCGCAGGCCGCGCAGGATGGCCACGGTGTCTTCGACGCTCGGTTCGCCGACGAAGACCTGCTGGAAACGGCGCTCCAGCGCCGGATCCTTCTCGATGCGCTCGCGGTACTCGTCCAGCGTCGTCGCGCCGATCATCCGCAGCTCGCCGCGGGCCAGCATCGGCTTGAGCATGTTGGACGCATCCATCGCGCCCTCGCTCGCGCCCGCGCCGACCACCGTGTGCAGCTCGTCGATGAAGGTGATGACCTGCCCGGCGGCGTCCTTGATCTCGTTCAGCACGGCCTTGAGGCGTTCCTCGAACTCGCCGCGGTACTTGGCCCCCGCGACCATCGACGCCAGGTCGAGTGCGACGACGCGGCGTCCCCTCAGCGAGTCGGGCACGTCGCCGGCGACCACGCGCTGGGCCAGGCCCTCGACGACGGCCGTCTTGCCGACGCCGGGCTCGCCGATCAGCACGGGGTTGTTCTTGGTGCGCCGACTGAGCACCTGGACGACGCGGCGGATCTCCGCATCGCGGCCGATCACCGGGTCGAGCTCGCCCTGGCGGGCGCGTTCGGTCAGGTCGACCGAGTACTTGTCGAGCGCGGATTCGCCGCCCTCGGTCTCGGGTGAGGTGACCCGCTGGCTGCCGCGCGCGGCGTTGAAGGCCTCGGTCAGTGCCTCCGGGGTCGCGCCGGACTGCGTCAGTGCCGGCTGGATGTCGGACGGGATCGCGGCAAGCGCGATCAGGAGGTGCTCGGTGGCGATGAAGCGGTCGCCCATGGCGTCGGCGCGGGTCTCGGCATCGGCCAGCACGCGGGCCAGGCTGCCCGACAGCTGCGGCTGGGCGACCGACGACCCGGTGCTGCGCGGCAGCTTGCCCATCGCGGCCTGGGCGGCGGCGTCCAGCGTCGTGGGCTCAATGTTGAGCGACGACAGCAGGGCCGAGACGGTGTTCTCGGGGGTCAGCAGCAGCGCGTGCAGCAGGTGGGACGGCTCGGCGCTCGGGTTGCCCGCGGACAGCGCCAGCCGCAGCGCCGTGCTGACGGCGTCGCGGCTCATCGTGGTCAGTTTCTCGGTGTTCATGTGGTTCGATTCTGTATCGGAAGACTTGAGTGTACTGGACTCAACTCTATCGCGGGTTTGGGTATTCCACCTGTTTGCCCGAGACTCCCTGCTGTGATCCTGCGCTTTGGTACCGTAGGTGCTGTGTGAGGGTCCCCATGCCCTGTACTACCGATGACGCACCCCGCGTGCAGACCGTCAGATCCGCATATTCACAGGAGAAATCGATATGACCTCCCGGCATCGCATCTGTGCAGGCGTCGCAGCCTGTGCCACCCTCGTCGTCCTCAGTCTGTCGTTCCTGGCCGGCGTCGCCCGCGCCGATGGGGAGGACTCATCCGGCGATGCGGTTGTGCCCGTAGAGGCGTCGCAGGCGGACGATGCTGCGACGCCGTCCGCAGCGGACGATGCCGTGACGCTGCCTGCAGCCGACGATGCCGTGACGCTGCCTGCAGCCGACGATGCCGCCACGCTGCCTGCAGCCGACGATGCCGCCACGCCGCCCGCAGCCGACGATGCTGCCTCGGCGGTCATGACAGTCTCGTTGACTGCCGATCCGCGAGAGGTCCGGGTCGGATCCTCGTCCAAACTCACCGCTACGGTGCGCAACACGGGCGAGGTCGCGTTGGCTGCCGTGGTGATCACATTCCCGGCGCCGTCCGGGTTCGGCACGATCTCTGGCCGGGCCATCGAGGCGTCCGGGAAGCAGACGTGCGATCCTGTCACAACCGTGCCCATGGCGGGTGGGCAGCAGGAGGCTGCGTCCGACGGCTTGGGATCGTCCGGCGGTCTGGCGGCCGATGGGAAGTCGCTCCAGTTCACGGTGACCGACCCAATTCCGGTGGGCGGGGAGTTTACGTGCAGCATCTCTTTCCAGCCGACTCGTGCGGATGCGGGTTCCTTTGTCACGGCCACGGCGTCGGTCACGGCCACCGGACCAGACGGCACAGCCGCCGTGTTGGCCGGTGATGCGCAGCTCAGTACGGACCTGTGGGTGCCGCTGCTCTCGGTCGGCCTGTGGAGTCAGATGTGGGCGTCGCCCATTCTTCCCGCAGGCAACGAGGTCCTCGTCGGGTTCGGGCTGAGCAACACCGGCAACTATCCGGTCAGCGGCATCAGCGTCGCGGGCCAGCTTCACCATGGCGCCGGGACGCTGTCGCAGATGGAGTGCTCGGTGGTGCGGTCTGGGGTTCTCGATGTGGTCAATGGCACAGATGGGTCGCTCACGCTCGATCCCGGCGAACACGTCGCCTGCCAGGGGATCTACACCATCGCCGCTGCTGATCGTGCCAGATGCATGGCGGCGGACGGGGTCTATGCGGGGGGCGTGCCCGCCGACCAACTGCCCGTGACGTACGACGTGACGGTGTCCGGCGCCACGGCTGTGGTGGACGGCAGGACCCTGTCCGTCGGCCTGATGTCGGATCCGGAGGGTCGAACGTCGGTCACGTCCGTGCAGGTGTTCACGAGCGGGCTCATCTGTGACGACTCCGACAGCGGCGGCGACACGCCGGGCCCGATCGTCGATACCGGTGGCAGCACGGCGACCGGTGGCCGGGCGGGCGTGACGGTCGTGCTGCTGGGCATCGGCCTGGCCACCCTGGCGGTCTGGCGGTGGCGCGTCCAGCATCTGGACGCATCTGCTCGGATCGTGGCACGCACATAGGGTTGTTGGCATGTCACGTACCGCAGCTGCTGGCGCCCGGCGCCCGCGCGGTGCGTGTGCGTCCTCGATGCGAATGCGGTAGACGCAGAGGTGCGTCCCGCCGCGTCCGTGGCGTGGTGTCGGCCCGTCTCTGCGTCTGACTAGCCTGTACCCAGCGCATCAGAGAGGAACCATCATGTCTGACACTTCCCAGGGTCCGTCCCGGTTCACGCGCGCCGTGCGCGCCGGGGCCGCCACCGAAACCTACCGCGACCTCGTGCCGCCGATCCACCTGACCAGCACGTACGCGTTCACCGAGCTGGGGCAGACCCCGCAGTTCGACTACTCACGCTCGCACAACCCGACGCGGGAGGTGTTTGCCCATGCCGTGGCTGCCCTGGAGGGTGGGTACGACGCGGTCGTCACCGCGTCCGGCATGGGGGCGCTGACCGCGTGTGTCGAGGCCATGGCGCCCGAGCGCGGGCTCGTCGTGGCGCCGCGCGACTGCTACGGCGGCACGTACCGGCTGCTGTCCGCGTACGCCGCCAAGGGCAGGTTCGACGTGCGGTTCGCCGACCTGACCAACCTGGACGAGGCCGCGAAGGCCGTAGTCGGGGCCGGGTTGGTGTTCGTCGAGTCGCCCAGCAACCCGCTGCTGCGGCTCACCGATATCGCCGCCGTCACCACGCTCGCGCACGCGGCCGGGGCCCAGGTGGTCGCGGACAACACCTTCGCGACGCCGGTCTACTGCCGTCCGTTCGAGCTGGGCGTGGACGCCGTCGTCCACTCGGCCACCAAGTATCTGGCCGGGCACTCCGATGTCATCTTGGGCGTCGCCGTCTCCGGCACGCCCGAGCTGCAGGCCAAGCTGTACGACTGGTGCAACACGCTCGGCCTGACCGCCGGGGCGTTCGACGCGTATCTCGGGCTGCGCGGGGTGCGCACGTTCAAGCTGCGCGTCGAACAGGCCAGTGCCAATGCGGCGGCGCTGGCCGAGTCGTTGCGCGGGCATCGGCTGGTGGAAGAGGTGTTCTATCCCGGATTCGGCGCCATGGTGTCGTTCCGGCTGCCGTCGTTCGAGGCCGCCCGCGTGTTCACGTCGGCGCTGCACCAGATCAACCTCGCCGAGTCGCTGGGCGGGGTCGAGTCGATCATCGCCCACCCCGTGACCATGAGCCACGCCGACGTGCCCGAAGCGGCCCGCCTGGCGGCCGGCATCACCGACGGCACGCTGCGCCTGTCCGTCGGCGTCGAGGACGTCGACGATCTGTGGAGCGACATCCGTCAGGCCCTGGACGCCATTCCTAGCTGACCCCGTTCACAAGCAACTATTCCTGTCATCTTTGAGAAAGAGAACACCATGTCCGTTCAGCACTCCCATTTCGACCAGGTCGGCTCGTACCTGCGTCCGCCCGCCCTCAAGGCCGCGCGGGCGGCGTATGCCAACGGCGAGATCACGCACGACCAGCTGGTGCAGATCCAGCGCGAGCAGATCGCGTTGCTCGTCCCGCAGGAGGTTGCAGCCGGCCTGCCAGCCGTCACCGACGGCGAGTTCAACCGCTCGTGGTGGCACCTCGATTGGCTCGGCGGCCTGACCGGCGTCGGCACCTACAACCAGGACGAGTCGTACAAGTTCCTCGGCGCCAAGACCCGCACGACCAACGTCGAGCTGACCGGCAAGGTCGCATTCAACCCGGATCACCCGTTCTATGACGACTTCCGGTATCTGCAATCGATCCTGCCGGCGGGCGCGCAGGCCAAGGCGACCATCCCGTCGCCGACGCTGCTGTTCCGGGACAACCGCTCCGACCGCTGGGCCGAGCACTACCCGACCTGGCAGGCGTATCTCGACGAACTCGCCCAGGCCTACCACGACAGCATCCTGCACTTCTACGACCTGGGCGCTCGCTACGTGCAGCTGGACGACACCACCTGGGCCTACCTGATCGCCAAGCTGACCGCGGGCGAGGACGTCGCCAAGCACGAGCAGCTGGCGCGCGACAGCGTGTCGCTCATCAACGCGGCGCTGGACGGCCTGCCCGCCGACCTGCGCGTGAGCACACATATCTGTCGCGGCAACTTCAAGTCGACGTACCTGTTCGAGGGGTCGTACGCGCCGGTCGCGCAGTATCTCGGGCGGCTGCGCTACGACACGTTCTTCCTGGAGTACGACGACGCGCGTTCTGGAGACTTCGAGCCGTTGTCGGCGATCTGGAACGGGCGTGAGGACGTGTTCGTCGTGCTCGGCCTGGTGACGTCCAAGTCGGGCGTGCTGGAGAGCCCGGACGCCGTCAAGGCCCGCATCGCCGACGCGGCGACGCTCGTCCCGCTGGCCAACCTGGGCCTGTCCACGCAGTGCGGCTTCTCGTCCACGGAGGAGGGCAACCTGCTCGCCGAGGCTGATCAGTGGGCCAAGCTGGCGCTCATCCGGGGCATCGCCGCGGACGTCTGGGGCTGACGGACGCCGTCGTCGGGAGCCGGGACGTAGGAGTGGCATCGCCCGGGAACTGACCCTTGCGGCGCATCATCCAGATGTGCCGTCGCGCCGCGGATCGGCGCGCTAGGGTGGATTGCGACAACCGCTGGGCCCCGCCCGCCCGGCGCGGCGTTCGATGTGGCACGTTGACCAGGCGAGAAGCGGGAGCCTTTGATGCAGTTCGGCCACTTCGACGATGGGGCCTGCGAGTACGTGGTCACCACGCCCGACACGCCGCTGCCCTGGATCAACTACCTCGGCAGCCAGGACTTCTTCAGCCTGATCAGCCACCGCGGCGGCGGCTACAGCTTCTACCGCGACGCCAAGCTGCGCCGGCTGACGCGGTTCCGCTACCAGTCGATCCCGGCAGACAACGACGGCCGCTACCTGTTCATCAACGACGGCGGCGACGTCTGGACGCCGACGTTCGCGCCCGTGCAGGCCGCCCTCGACGAGTACGAGTGCCGCCACGGCCTGGGCTACTCGCGCATCACGGGCGCGCGCGGGGGAGTGCGGGCGTCGATCACCTACTTCGTCCCGCTCGACGCCGCCTGCGAGGTGCAGCGCGTCCGGCTGACCAACACGTCCGACACCCCTAAAGACCTGACGCTGTTCAGCTACGTCGAGTGGTGCCTGTGGGACGGTCTGGACGACCAGCTGAACCTGCAGCGCAACCTGTCCCTGGCCGAGGTTGAGATCGACGGTTCCACGATCTACCACGTCACCGAGTATCGCGAACGCCGCAACCACTACGCCTTCTACTCGGTCAATGCGCCGATCGAGGGCTACGACACCGACCGCGACACGTTCATCGGTGGTCCCTGGAAGGCCCTGGCCGACGCCGCCGTGCCGCACGCGGGCCGCCCGCAGAACTCCCGCGTCGCCGGGTGGTACCCGATCGCCTCGCACTGCCTGCGCGTCGCGCTGGCCCCGGGGCAGTCGCGCGACCTGGTCTTCGTCCTCGGGTATGCCGAGAACCCGAACGACGCGAAGTGGGCCGCGCCGGGCGTCGTCCGCAAGGACGGTGCGTTGGCCTTGCTGGCCAGGTTCGACACCGCGCAGAAGGCGGACGCCGAGCTGGCGAGGCTGCGCGGGTATTGGGACGACCTGCTGGGGCAGTTCCACCTGGAATCGGCCGACGCGCGCATGAACCGCACGATCAACGTCTGGAACCAGTACCAGTGCATGGTGACGTTCAACCTGTCCCGCTCGGCCAGCTACTTCGAGACGGGCATCGGGCGCGGCATGGGCTTTCGCGACTCGAACCAGGACCTGCTCGGCATGGTGGCCATGGTGCCCGACCGGGCCCGGCAGCGCATTCTTGACCTGGCCGCGACGCAGTTCGGCGACGGCTCGGCCTACCACCAGTACCAGCCGCTGACCAAGCGCGGCAACCACGACCTGGGCTCGGGTTTCAACGACGATCCGCTGTGGCTGATCTGGGGCGTCTGCGCCTACCTGGACGAGACCGGCGATCTGTCGATTCTGGACGAGCAGGTGCCGTTCGACAACGACGAATCCCAAGCCAGGCCCCTGATCGACCACCTGATCGCATCGTGGCGCCACGTGATCGACAATCTCGGGCCAAACAAGCTGCCGCTGATCGGGCGCGCCGACTGGAACGACTGCCTCAACCTCAACGCGTTCACCGACACGCCGGGGGAGAGCTTCCAGACGACCACCAACCGCGAGGGCCGCGTCGCCGAGAGCGTCTTCATTGCGGGCATGTTCACGGCCGTCGGGCCCAGGTTGGCCCGGCTGCTGGACGACCGCGCCCCGGGCTTGGCTGCCGACGTCCGTGCCTCGGTTGCGGCCATGCACCAGGCGATCCACGACCACGGCTGGGACGGCGCGTGGTTCCGGCGGGCGTACGACGCGTTCGGCCAGCCGGTCGGGTCGGC
>WRGV01000016.1 GCA_009787035.1 Propionibacteriaceae bacterium
CATCCTGCTGGGCCGTCTTCCCACGGCCGGCGGGCTGGTGCGCAGGAATCTGGTTCGGGCCCGGGCGCGGCAGGCGCTGGCCCGCGTGGGCCTGGACGACCTCGACGTCGACCAGCCGATCGGCGAACTGGGCGTCGCGCACCAGCAGCTGATCGAGATCGCGCACGCGCTCGACGTGGATGCCACGCTGCTGATCCTGGACGAGCCCACGGCGGCGCTGACCGGGACGGAGATCACCACGCTGTTCTCGATCATGGACGACCTGCGGGCCAAGGGCGTGGCCATGATCTTCATCAGCCACCACCTGGAAGAGGTCGCCGCCATCGGCGACCGCGTCGTCGTGCTGCGCGACGGCGACCTGATCGACACCGTGCCCGCCAGCACGCCGCAGCCCGAGCTGGTGCGGCTGATGGTCGGGCGCGACATCACCGAGCAGTACCCGCGCCGGCACGAGTACGACGGCCCCGACGAGGTGCTGCTGTCGGTGTCGCACCTGAACCAGGGGCACACGCTGCGCGACATCAGCTTCGAAGCGCACGCCGGCGAGATCGTCGGGCTGGCCGGGCTGGTGGGGGCCGGACGCACCGAGCTGCTGCGGGCCATCATCGGCGCCGACAAGTACGACTCGGGCGAGATCGTCGTGGACGGCAAGCCGCTGCGCGGCGGACAGATCCGCCGGGCCATCACCGAGGGCATCGGGCTGGTCCCCGAAGACCGGAAGGTGCAGGGGCTGGTGCAGCTGGCCTCCATCGAAGAGAACATCGGGTACGCCACGATGGCCAGCACCGCGCACGCGGGCGTCGTCGACCGGGCGGGCCAGCACAAGCGCGGCGCCGAGGTCGCCGCACGCCTGCGCGTGCGCATGCGCGACCTGGCCCAGCCCGTGCAGGACCTGTCCGGCGGCAACCAGCAGAAGGTCGTCTTCGCGCGCTGGGCGCAGGCCGGGTCGCGCGTGCTGCTGCTGGACGAACCCACGCGCGGCGTCGACGTGGGCGCGCGCGTCGAGATCTACGAGTTCATGAACGAGATCACCAAGGCCGGGGCGACCGTCGTCATGGCCTCCAGCGACCTGCCCGAGGTGCTCGGCATGAGCGACCGCATCCTCGTGATGAACACCGGGCGCATCGCCGGGGAAATGCCGGCCAGCGGCGCCACGCAGGACGCCGTCATGAACCTGGCCGTGCGCGATCTCGAAGCCGCCGACAGCGATGCCGCCCCCGCAAGCCCGGACGCCGGACCCGTCCCCCACCTCGCCGCAGATCAAGGAGAACACCGATGAGCACGCCGTCCGCCAGCCTGTCCCCCACCTCGCTCCCCGCGCCGCGCAGCGTCGGGTCGGCGCTGGGACGCTTCGCCTCCAGCAACGGGCCGCTGATGGGCCTGATCGTGCTGTGCATCATCTTGGAGTTCGCATCCGGACGAATCTTCCTGACCAGCGACAACCTGTCCAACGTGCTGGTGCAGGCCTCGACGATCGCGGTGCTGGCGTTCGGCCAGACGTTCGTCATCGTGGCGGCCGGCATCGACCTGTCGGTCGGTTCGGCGGCCGGCATCACCGGCATGGTCGCGGCCTGGATGTTCACGTCCGCAGGTCTGCCCGGCGGGGTCGCCCTGCTCGGCGGGCTGGCCTGCGGACTCGTTGTGGGCATGGTCAACGGCATCGCGGTCGCCTACGGCAAGCTGCCGAGCTTCATCGCCACGCTGGCCATGCTGTCGGTGGCGCGCGGGCTGACGTACGTCATCTCGCAGGGCCAGCCGATCGCCACGCCCTCGGCCGTGTCGTTCTTCGGCAAGAGCCTGGGGCCGATCCCGGTGCCCATCATCGTGCTGGTCGTGATGGGGCTGATCTGCGCATTCGTCCTCAACTACACCGTCATCGGGCGGTCCATGTACGCCGTCGGCGGCAACATGGAGGCTGCCCGGCTGGCCGGCCTGCCGGTCAAACGCATCCTGGTCACGGTGTTCGCACTGTCGGGGCTGTTCGCGGCCGTCGCGGGCATGATCGTTGCCGGACGGCTCGACTCGGCGCAACCCTCGGGGGCGTACGGGTATGAGCTCAACTCCATCGCCGCCGTCGTCATCGGCGGCGCCTCGCTGGCCGGCGGCGTCGGCCGAGCCAGCGGCACACTCGTCGGCGCACTCATCCTGACCGTCATCAACAACGGTCTCAACCTGCTGAACGTCAACTCGTTCTGGCAGCAGGTCGTCATGGGCCTGGTCATCGCGATCGCCGTGCTCATCGATGTTATCCGTCACAAGGGCCTCAGCCACTGAGGCATCAGATCCCCGTCACCTCTATGAGAAAGGCACACCAATGAAGTCATCCATCAAGTGGGCGGCGGCCGCGCTCGCGGCCACCTCGGTGCTCGCATTCACCGCGGGCTGCACCAACAACACCTCGACAACCCCGGGCGCCACGACCAACGGCAGCGGGACGATCACCCTGCTGCTGTCCACGCTGGACAACCCGTTCTTCGTCTCGATCCAGCAGGGTGCGCAGGCCGAGGCCAGGGCCGAGGGCCTGACGCTGACCGTCCAGAACGCCAACAACGACGCGACGACGCAGGCCAACCAGATCCAGACCGCCGTGGCGAGCAAGACCAAGGCGATCATCATCAACCCGGTCGACTCCGACGCGGCGCAGGCGGCGATCCAGCCGGCCCTGGCCGCCAAGATCCCGGTCGTGGCCGTCGACCGCAACATCACCGGCGTCACCGTCAACTCGTTCATCGCCTCCGACAACGTGACCGGCGGCAAGCAGGCCGCCGACGCGCTGGCACGGGCAATCAACAGCACGGGCAACATCCTCGTGCTCGAAGGGACGCCCGGCGCGTCGTCCACCCGCGACCGCGGCCAGGGCTTCACCGACGAGATCGCGAAGTACCCGGGCATCAAGATCGTCGCCTCGCAGACGGCCAACTTCGACGAGACCGACGGCCTCAACGTGACGACCAACCTGATGCAGGCGCATCCGGACGTCGTCGCCATCTACGCGCAAAACGACGAGATGGCGCTCGGCGCCGTGGCCGCGCTCGGATCGAAGGCCGGCACATCGGTCAAGGTCATCGGGTTCGACGGCTCCGACCAGGGGCTGGCCGACGTGAAGGCCGGGACGATCGCCGCCGACGTCGCCCAGCAGCCCGTGCTGCTCGGCAAGCAGGCCGTCGTGACGGTCGGGCAGATTCTCAAGGGACAGACCGTGCAAGAGACGCAGTCGATGCCGGTGCAGACCATCACCAAGGACAATGTGGACGCATTCATCGCGTCCAACAGTTCGGCGGCGAACCCCAGCGCGGCCGCAAGCAGCTAGAATCTGTGAAATGGCTAGTGAACCACTGATCGTTGTCGTGGGGTCGGTCAACGTGGACCTCGTGGTCCGCGTTGGCCGGCGCCCCGTGCCGGGCGAGACCGTGATCGGCGATTCGTTCGCCATCTCCCCCGGCGGCAAGGGCGCCAACCAGGCCGTCGCGGCCGCCCGGCTGGGCGCGAACGTGGCCATGGTGGGCGCGGTCGGACACGACGAGTACGCCGAAATCGCGCTGCGCGGCCTGCGTGAGGCCGGCGTCGATCTGACCCGGGTCGCCACCGCGCGCACGTCCACCGGCATCGCCGTCATCACCGTCGCCGGGGATGCCGACAACTCGATCGTGGTGGTGCCCGGCGCCAATGCGACGGTGTCGGCGCGGGCGGTGTCGGCGTGTGCCGACCTGCTGGCAGCGGCCGACACGGTCATCGTGCAGGGCGAGATCCCGCGCGACGGCGTCGAAGCGGCGTCCATGCTCACCGCCGGACGGCTCATCGTCAACCTCGCCCCGGCAATCGGGCTCGACCCGGATGTGGTGCGCCGGGCCAATCCGCTGGTGGTCAACGAGCACGAGGGCGTCACGGCGCTGGCGCTGCTGGCCGGCCCGTCCACCGGTGCGCGGCCCGAGTGGGTGAGCGGCGCGCGGGCCGAACGGGCGACCGTGCGCGGATTGCTGGACGCGCGCGTCCCTTCCGTCGTGCTGACCTGCGGCTCGGACGGCGCGATCGTCGGCATGCGGGGCCCCGGCGGCGTGCCCGTGCTGGAGCACGTGCCCGCTCTGCCCGTGCACGCAGTGGACACGACCGGCGCCGGCGACGCGTTCGTCGGGGCGCTCGGCCGCGCGCTCGTGCGGGGGGACGACCTGCTGGCCGCGGCCCGCTACGCCACCCGTGTCGCCGCGTTCACCGTGCGCTCGGCCGGCGCGCAGCCGTCCTATCCCGACGCGGACGACACGCTGCCGGGAGGCGACTGACATGAAGCGGAACGGCATTCTGAACGCGCCCCTGTCGGCCGGNNTNGCCCGNCTGGGCCACCTGCAGTGGGTCATGGTCACCGATGCCGGCATGCCGCTGCCGTACGCGACCCCCACGGTGCCGATCGTCGATCTCGCGCTGGTGGCGGGCATCCCGCGGTTCACGCAGGTGCTCGACGCCGTGCTGGCCGAGCTCGCGGTCGAAAGCTGCGCGGCCGCCAACGAGGCGCGCGGCACCGTCGTCCAGGATTGGCTCAGCCAGCGCGGGCTCATCCCCGCCTGGGCCCCGCACGATCAGATCAAGGCCCTGCTGCCCCAGTGCTCGCTGGTCGTGCGCACCGGCGAGACCACACCGTTCGCCAACGTCGCCCTGAGCTGTGGCGTGACGTTCTAGCTCGTGCGTATCCCGGCACCCAGACGGGCCACCGCGTCGAGCACCTGGGCCCAGAAAGCGTCGGTGCGACAGGCGGTGATCACGCGGGTGTTGGGCGCGTGGCCCAGCTGGCCGCGAAAGTCGGTGACCGTCTGGCCGTACGTCCAGGTGCCGTTCAGCTCAACGGCGACGAACGCGTCCTGGAATGTCATCAGCGACGGGTCGGCGACCGCAGCGACGGCCACCGGGTCGTGCACCGGCGGATCGGCGAAGCCCTGGGCGCGCCGGTAGGCCTCGCCGTACGACGTCAGCGCCGCCACGACGAACCGCCCCAGATCGGAGTCGAGCCCCCGGAAGCGGTCGAGAACGTCGGGCGTGGCGCGCACACAGTGCGTGACATCCAGGCCGGCCTGCATGATCGGCCAGCCGGCTTCGAAGACGATCGCGGCGGCCTCCGGATCGGCCAACACGTTGAACTCGGCCACCGGGCTGCGGTTGCCGCGCCCGAACGCGCCNCCCATCAGCGATACCTGCTTGACGCGCTCGACGATGCGGGGCTCTTCGCGGACGGTCAGCGCGATGTTGGTCAGCGGGCCGGTGGGCACGAGCGTCAGCGTCTTCGGCGGGCGGGCCATGATCTCGTCGATCAGGAACCGCACGGCGTGGCGCGGGTCGACGTCGCGGTCGGGCTGCGGCAGCACCGGACCCTCCAGGCCCGAGGCGCCGTGGATGTCGGGCGCGACGATCTGGTCGCGCACCAGCGGGCGCGCCGCGCCCTGAGCCACCGGGACGTCCAGCCTTGCCAACGTGCAGATCGACAGCGCGTTGCGCGTGACCTTGTCGATCGTCTGGTTGCCGGCGACGGTTGTGATGCCCACCAGATCGATGTCTGGATGCCCGGCCGCCAGCATCAGTGCGATGGCGTCGTCGTGCCCCGGATCGCAGTCGAGGATGATCGATTCCGGCATCAACGCTCCAGACCGGCCATGAGGCGGCGGTGCTTGAACGCGAGGGCGGTGACCGCCACCGCCGTCCCCGCCAACGAGCAGAACAGCGTGGCGAACGTGATGGCCTCGGGCCAGCCCATGCGAGAACGCGTCATGTCTGCCAGCCTAGCCCGCCGCCGGCGGGTCGGCCGGAACCCGCCCCAGCACACACCGCACGGCGTCCACCAGCGAATTGCACACCGGGAAGCCGCTGCCGACGAACCGATGCGGCGCCGTATCGCCGGTGCCGACCAACACCGCGCGTGCCCCGGCCCGGCAGGCCGCCTCGGCGTCGTCGAGCATGTCGCCGATCATGACCATGTCGGCCGTGGGCACACCCACCTGCTGCGACAGACCACGGATCAGCGTCGCCTTGACGAAGGGCTGGCTCAGGTCGTAGTCGCAAGCGCAGCCCACAATGCTGTCGAAACACGCGGCCACGCCCAGCGCAGCGGCGTGCGAGCGCACCTCATCCTGCGGGTGCATCGAGACGATCGATTGGGACACCCCAGCGTCGCGCACCAGCTGCAGCGCTTCGCGTGCGTCCGGCGCCAGCCCGACATCGTCCAACCCTGCCAGGTAGGCGCGCAACCAGGTTCGTCCCTCCGTCGCCAACTCGTCGGGGCTCAGATCGCGTCCCACCAGCCGCTGGATCGCCAGGCTGATCGGACGATCGGACACCTCGCGCCAACGCTCGACACTGATCGACACCGGCAGCCCGACCGCGGCCAGCGCGACCTCCTCCGCGCGCGCCGTCAGCGCCGTGTCGGCCAGCAGCGTGCCGTTCCAATCCCACATGACATGCCTGATCACCCGATCAAGCCTGCCACATCGCGCAGCACCCAAGATCTCACTGTCCGGCACCGACAGGCCAACGCAAACTCAATCCCAGACTGGCTCCGCATCTCGCCCTCAACGTTCCCGCACCGTCAGTGCACCAAGCCCGAAGCACACCGCACTCAGCATTCACCTCTCTCCAGCCCGATCAGTGTGCCGCACTCCAAGCCACCGACAGGCCAATCATGCGCCACCACCACCGCCAGACCGCTGCGGCTCCACATCCGGATATCCTCGCACAGCCTCATCACGCTCGCGCCATCCAGCCCCTGAAACGGTTCATCCAGGATCCACACGCTCTGACGCACAGGCCAACACATGAACAGCCAAAGCTTGCGTAAGCTTCCAGCAGAGAGGTTCTTCGCCCGCTCTCTGACCCAATCACTCAACTCGTATCGTTCGACCCAGTCCATAGCGGCCGCTCGCTCCCAGCCACGCAACGCACACGTCAAGTTCACGTGATCCAACACACTCATCTCAGGGAAGGCAGACACACTGCTCCGACACACCGTTCGGCGAGTCATAGCAGCCCTGGAACCAGCCGGCAATCCGTCCACATAAACGCACCCCGCCATAGGCTCAAGATACCCACTGCAGAGCTCAACCAACGTTGACTTCCCCGCCCCATTCGGCCCATCCAGCCGGACAACTCCCGGCCCAGCAACATCCGCAGAAACCCCCTCAAATACGGGCCTATTCTCCACCCACCCTCCAGTCACATCCTCTAGAACCAGTGACCCACAACTCACGATTCCTCCATCACCCAAATCACCCGAATCCACCTACAACACACCCAATACGCACACAGAACTTCCAACACCAGCCACGCACTTAACCCCACGACAGACCACCAGTCGTACGCGAAGTACACAGCGACCGCCATTGCCCCGCCAAACAGGACAAACGAAATAACCGCAACGAGCGGATCGTCGACCACGCTCCCACCGGGTGACTCAACCGGCCTAATGAGCCCCTCCCCCAACAACCCAGACACAGCGCACACCACTGGTGCCTCAAGCGCCAAAACTCCAGCGATCGGCATCTTCAACACAAACAGCACGATGCACAGTAAGCACGAACCCGGCACCATCACCATGATCGCTCCAGCAGTCTCAGCCACAGCAACCACGCGCACTGACCCCATGGATTCCGCAAGCCACCGAAGTCGTCCTCGATTTGCATGTATCCCAATCCCAAGAAGCACGCTATCCATCATTCCAAGAACAGCCATGGCATCAGCTGCGATCACTACTTGAGTCGTTAGCAGACCCCCCATCACGCCTCCGCCAATCAGCCACCCACTCAACCCACTCGGCAATAGAAGCACAACCGCCAATCCGCGCCAATAAGACATCGCAACTTGTGACCGACGCATCTGACTCAGCACAGCTCGACCAGCGCTTGGCAATGTTCTCCCAGCGACCGCCCTGCACGGTGACATTAACCCTCGCGCCCCCCGCGCCATGCCATCAAAGAGCCCAAGCTCATCCCGTCCAAGCAGTCTGACCGCACTCACAGCCAACACACCCGTCAGGAACACCAGGCAAACTAGGCCGGCAACGAGAACCGCCGTCGACATAGACCACACACCATCAAAACCGCGCCCCGACCAAGCACCTGCAACAATGCCGCCGATAAACCCCATCGGAGACAATATCACCCATAGCCAGGCCGGCCGACTCGAACCCTTCATACATGCGACGCAGCCAACACTGAACGGAAGGATCAAAGCACATAGCCAGGCCATAACCCAGACTGAAATCGTAGACCATGCCCCCCAAACTACACCGCCCACCGACACGAACGAACCTACCAGACTTAGCGTAACCACCCAGCCAGGAATCAGGGTCATCCCCAGCCACACAATCAGATATCGACTTGGACTCACATCCATTGCCCTCAACACACTGAGTCTCCCTTGTAGATCCCTCAGCTTCGGCGCCATCTGCGCGATGCGAAACGACTCACCCACAGCAATGTATCCCAATCCGCATGCCAGAACGACTGATACCCCTGCCAGGCCTCCTTGAGCACCCCACCTCAGCAAAAGTAACCAGAGCACCCGGAATATCCCGGCCGCACCAACGCCCGCCAGAACAATAGCAAGAACGAAGATCCTTCGGAGCGCAGAGACGGAGACCGGCAGCCTGTAGTTGAGCCTAATCTCCCAAATGAACAAATTCACCAGCGTTCGGAGTTCACGTTCTCTATTCCGCACCAACTCGCCTCGCAGCAAAGTATCCTCAGTCACATTCCGCACAACCCGCACGCACCGCCTCTCAACTCAGGAACGGATTTGACTCTGCGTTCCGACCAGAGTCTTCGGACATGTGTCCCGCGGCCGAATCGCCGACGGCCCCACTCTTCGATCGAACCAACGCGGATATCGACATCAGAAAGACCGTGATGGCAATCACGCAGACCCCAACGCACATCACACGAGACACGTGCGTCCCCAGCAACGTACTACCCCCAACCCCCCCCAACACCATCATGATCACTGCCCCTACACAACTCGCACCCAAAGCAATCACCCTTCTCAACCAACAGAGCAAACCAAGCACGATACACAGAATCACACCTAGTAACCCTGCTATTCCAGCCATTTGCGCGAATGTGTGGGCGACCCCATCAGAACTAGTATCCTGCCAGATGATCAGGGCACTCAGGCCCCATAACAAGGCGAGCAAGAAAAACCCACATGCCAACCAATGACTACTTCGCCGTGCCATGTTCGACCTACACTAGGCTTGCTACCAGAGCGAGGGCTCCAGCTGACAGCATGCCGATATTCGCGCGGCGTCGCCCTGATGTTCGACGGATCTGCGCCCGAACGGCAACTGCGCCGGTGATGGCCAGTACGAGCGGAATCACGAAGATACCATGCTCTACCGACCAAACTGAATATCCAAGAATCAGACGGATGCACGATGCACAGGTTACGTTCACGATGACCGTGATGAACACCCAGCTACTCTGCCACCAACTGCGTCCATCGACCAACATTATTTTGGATTTCTTCTCCAGCCATCGAACGATGAGGAGTATCACCAATAGAAATGCGCATCTTAGGAGACCACCAAGGAACGCGCCAACCGACACGGCGCCTCGCATGAGGTCAGGATCATTCAGCTGGCCCGCAAACACGTCCCCTGCCTGCGCAACGAGGGCCGGAACTGACCGATGGACCGCCATCATCATGAGTAGCGCATTGATGACGAATCCGAAAAGACACGGCCATACACCCGTGGCGGTGTACTCGAACCGCGACGTCGCAGCCTGGCCATGATGATTCACCTCGACCATCGCCGTTCTACCTTCCTGATCATTTCTCATAGAAATCTGCCACATTACGTTAATTGGATGCGCGGCACCGTGATGCTCACCGGAGGGACAGAAAACCTTCCGTGACAGCCCCAACGCACAGGAATACAAGCGCACATGCGAAGTACGTCAGTGCCGCGCCGGCGGCAGTGTAGTAGGACGCAAATCCATTTGATTGCCGGCGCCTCCGGCGCAACAAGAGATCAAGAATCGGATACACTCCCCCCATTGCCGCCATCGTGAAGCCTGCGAATTCAAACACTGAATACTGCCACGTCGTGGCCACGACCGTCGCCACGCCACTATCGTGGATTGCCAACGAAATTGCCATGCCCATGTAGGCCCCGACAGTGAAGCACCCCAGCACTGTGGTTAACCCTCCTGTGACTACCCCGGAGAATAGAAGCATGGCGACCGACGCGTTTCGAAGCAAGATCCCAGTCCGACTGTGCGGGATGAGACCGGGGATACCCTGCGATGAGGCACCGTTGACAAACCAGTCAGGATTAGTCAAAAGACCAATGACCACAGCCGTACCAACCAGCAAAACGGCAGTGAGTGCGAACGCAATCACATTCACGGCAGCGCTATGCGCGCGTTCGCACCCAATGTCGTTCTTGTCGACGGTCTGTTGGAACACGGCCATCTCAGGAGATCAACTGCACTCTAGGCGACGGCCATGGTCGCGAGCCTCTTCGCCAACAGGCCTCGCACGGTGGCGATGATGGCACCGCCGATGCCCAGACCGAAGACGATGCCGACCACCGTCAGGGCCCATCCGCCGACTTGGATCGCGGTCACGATCTGGCTGGCCGCAGCCGCCGAGATCGCCAAGCAACCGGCGATCCATGAAGCGGCACCAATTCCGATGAACAGCGCTGCCGCGGCGATGGCGATAGCAAGCACTGATCGGATGTTCTGCTGCTTCGTCATGTGATTCGTCCTTTCCGAGACTCCGGACGTACGCCCGGAGGCACTTTGACGAGCCCGAGGAGACAGCCAGCAACTGGACAGGCTGCTGGCTCTCCGGACCCATGCAAAGAGCGTAGGACCCGTCCAGCACATGTCAAGGGATGGTGCCGATATGTTCCATTGCGTGGAACAGCTCGTTCGGACCGGGCGCGAGGGGCGCTCCGAGGCTGTCCGACGATAGATGCAGTGATCCGACAGTGGAGGTGACCGTAGGTCGGTGAGCCCATCACACGTGCGCATGGTGCCGCGCGGCATTCACCGCGCGCGCCGTCAGCGCCGTGTCGGCCAGCAATGTGCCGTTCCAATCCCACATGACATGCCTGATCACCCGGTCAAGCCTGCCACATCGCGTGGGTGAGTTGGCTCACTCGCCAGCAGCGGCAGCTGCCTCGTCGTAGTCGGGCTCCTGCGTGATCTCGGGCGACAGACGCGTGTAGCGCACCGTGCCGTCCGCGTCGGCGATCACGACCGAGCGGGCCAGCAGGCCGCGCAGTGGGCCATCAGTCATCGTGACGCCGAAGTCCTTGCCGAAGTCGGCGCGGAAGGCCGAGGCGGGGATGACGTTCTCGATCCCGTTGGCGGCACAGAACCGTCCCTGCGCGAACGGCAGGTCGTTGGACACGCACAGCACCGTCGTGTTGGGCCACTGGCTGGCCAGCTGGTTGAACCGGCGCACCGACATCGCGCAGACGTCGGTGTCGATGCTCGGGAAGATGTTGATGACGAGCCGGCGCCCCGCCAACGATTCGCTCGTGACATCGCCGAGATCGCCCCCCGTCAGCGTGAACGCAGGCAGCTTGCTGCCCACGGCGGGAAGCTCGCCGATCGTGTGGACGGGAATACCGGTGAATGTCGTGGTAGCCATGTTTTCAGTGTATGGCCCGGCTGCCGCTGGTGTTGCCCGTGCTGCGCATCCGCCCACGGCCAAGCGGCGCGAACGCCACGCCAGCCCGACAGCCTCACCGAAACGATCACCGCACGCCTCGAACACTCACGCGGCCTCGTCCTCGGCCTCAGAAACCTCACGACCGATCGATACCTGCCGGCCCCACGTGTGCGGTCAACGCGTCGCCGATGGCGGCGACCGCACCCCGATCCAGCC
>WRGV01000017.1 GCA_009787035.1 Propionibacteriaceae bacterium
CGACGCCGACGGCGAGGCGGCGCTCGATGTGGCGGTGCGCCAGATCATCTCGGAGCACATGGCGGGCGCGGGCGTCATCGACATCTTCGCCGAAGCCGGCCTAGCCAAGCCGGACATCTCGGTCATCGACGACGACTTCCGACGCGCCTTCGAGACCAGCGAGCACAAGAACCTGCAGCTGGAGGCCGTGCGGCGGCTCATCTCGCAGGAGGTGCGGCTGATCGGCAAGCGCAACGTCGTGGCCGGTCGCAAGTTCTCGCAGATGCTGGCCGAGGCGCTCAACCGCTACCAGAACCGCACCATCGACGCCGCCCAGGTGATCACCGAGATCGTCGAGATCGCCAAGGCCATCCAGGAGCAGCGCCGCCGCGGCGAAGAGACCGGCCTGTCGGACAACGAGCTGGCCTTCTATGACGCGCTGGCGAGCAACGAGTCTGCCCGGATCGCGATGCAGGACGACACTCTGCGCGCCATCGCGCACGACCTCACCGCCATCGTCCGCAATGACGCCAAGACCGACTGGCAGGTCAAGGAGACCGTTCGCGCCAAACTGCGCACCCGCATCAAGCGCCTGCTGCTCCAGCACGGCTACCCGCCCGACCAGGAGCCTGCCGCCACGGCCCTGGTCATCCAGCAGGCCGAGGCCATGGCCGAGGAGGAACAGTGACCACACCCTGCGCCATTGGTAGCTACACCCGTCGTCACCGCACGTATGCCAGGAGGTCGTCATGGCAATCGTAGGTTCGGCGCCGCACCCGCGAATCCTCTTCGTCGGCTGGGCAGAAGATGATCCCGGGCTTCAGGAGATGACTGAACTCATTCCAACTTGGAAGATATGGGACGGCAACCTCCAGTCAATTCGTTGGGCGGATTGGGATGCCCTCGTAAGCTGCCAGAAGTTCGACTACCCAGACCCCTTCAGTCACCCCACGCAGCACCGCATGCCTGTTCTCGCCTTCCCTCATTCCACTCTTCCGATGTGCCGGACAGCGAACGAACAACTCATGTCGGTGTATCCGGATGCTTTGAAGCAACCTAGCACAGAAATGGAAATCAACGACATCCTGCCCGCACCTCTCAAACAACTTGTGCAACGCGAAATGATTCCCTGGCTGCAGAAACTCCCAGAACGACCCCTGCTTGAACACACCTATTCAACGCCGTCAGGATTTTGCACACGGGGATTTCAGACTGATATGGATGGAAACTCACCGTATTGGTTCGTCCGGGACGCCGATCATGTCATGATTGCAGGAGCATACCGCACTCGCCACAATGAATCCGTGTGGTGGATCCCCTTCATTCCTGATTATCCAGCCGAATGGCTATCCGCCGCCATGGAAGCATGGTCAACCGAGCTGCCAGACCAGTTTCCACCCCGATCTCCGTGGCGCACGCAGCCTCGATGGATGACGCGAGACGAGTTGCGCACAACCGAAGAGATTACCCAAAAGGAGGCTGCTCTTCGCGCACTGACATCGGAGCGACAAGAAGAGATCGCACAGCTTCAGAGCAAGCTGAGCGGTGATGCGGCGCAAGCCGATGCTGGCCTGCGGCGCCTGCTCACTGCCCAGGGCGCCGAGTTGGAAGACGCGGTGGCCGACGCGCTCAGGTCACTCGGATTTGATGTCGTGGCCGTCGATGGCACAATCCCGAAGGGACAGGCACGGAAGGAGGATTTCAGAGCCAGCCTCCCAGAGAGCGGCACTGCGCTCATCGAAGTGAAGGGATACAAGGAGGGCGCGAAGCAGAGCGATCTTCTCAAGATCGCCAAGTACGCCACACTCTATGAAAGCGAGCAGGAAAAAGCCCCCGAGCGCCAATGGTATATCTGCAATCAGTTCCTTGACGTCGACCCGAACACCCGCCAGGAAATCCTGGCCGGCGCAGATGATTTTCTCGGCGACTTCGCCAAGGAAGGCGGTGCCGTTATTGACACCAAAGAACTGTTCCTGCTCGTTCGCCAGGTTGAGGATGGCCAACTTTCGCCGGAAGGCGCAAGAACAGCCCTGTGGAATTCCCCGATGAGATTTGTGGCCCCGAAACTGGCCACTGCGCCGTAGGCCACCAACTCCGGCAACCAGGAACGCAGAATCATGAGCGTTGGCCGTGCCTGATCTCTTCCAGTGCCGACATGAACTCATCGGTCGTCAGGTCGAACGTGCCGTCTTCGAGCAGCTTGACCAGAGTCACGCGTGACACGTTGAGGATCTCGGCGGCCTGAGTCGTCGTCAGCATCGCCGCAAGAGATGCGCTTCGCGGCACGGAGTTATCCACAGATCAGGCACCTTTTTGCCCCGCGAGTGCTGCACCTGTGTTTGACTATGCAAAGACCACTTGGCCCCCGTGGAAAGGCCCCTCGATGATCGAAAAACTGGAACCCCCTGCGTCCACCGATGCCCCGCCGACACCAGCGCCACTCGAACCGCCTCCCCCACCCCCGACGAAACGCCGCCGCCACTGGTCGGCCATCGTCTGGGTGATGGCCGTGCTGGCCTTGGCACTTGTCAGCTGGATGTTCGTTCCGCCTCGAACGGCCCCGGCTCCAACCCAGGCCTCAATCCCCCACCAGACCACGCACCTGGGCGTCCCGGATATCACCACCACGCCCACGTGGGCCGACCCCATCAAGGTCGCATCGCCGGACAACACCGACATGTTCCATATCAGCGCCACCCCGTCAATCGACATCGCCCTGTTCGCCTGGTCCAACTCCGATGACACCACCCACTACATCGGCCCGCTGGTCGCCGTCAACCTGAAGACGCAGACGGTCGTGTGGACGAAGGACCTCGGTAGCTACCTGTTCCACACCAACACCCAAGACCTCATCATCACATCAGGCGACACGATCATGTCCGTCGACCCGACCACGGGCACAACCATGTCGCAGGCCACGCTCCCCGCCGATGCGCCCGTCATCGCGGATGCACCCGGCATCGTCGTCACCCGACAGGACGATCGAATGTGCGCCCGCTCTGTCGCGCATCTGGACGGATGCCTGTGGATTGCGGCCGATTCCGGCTACGGAATGATCTTCGGCGACAGCCACTGGATCGACACCGGAGACGGCGTCCTTGATCTACACACAGGCAAACCGGCACCATTCGGCGCCGACGCAGGACAGGGCAGGACGTTTTACAGTGGCCCTCGACCGTCCGAAGTCTTTCGAATGACACGCGACACAGAGGGCAACGACACGCTGCAGCGATGGGACACCGCAGCCGACAAGGGCATCGGCGACCCCATGGCCTACAAGGGCTTCCTCGACAGTCTCGGCATCAACGCCTTCGCCGTCCGGCGAGAGGTGAACGACTCGATGGACTCCGTCCAGGCATACTCGTGGCAGACGGGCGAACCGCTGTGGCAGACCGCGGACGTCTCAGCCGCCTTCACAGGCGGCACCGACAGCGCCGGCCTGGCGCTGATCGCACCCATCTCCAGCTCCACGGCAGGCTGCTTGGCCCTGGACGCCGGCACCGGCGAACACATCTGGACGGATCCCGCCTGTGCCTATATGCTGGCCGGCCGCCGGATCGCCTATGCGGTCGCCGAGTCCGCGCCACATACACCCACCACCGTCGAAGCGCACGACGCGATAGCATCCGGCTTCCCCACACTGTGGTCAGTCGACGTACCCCGAGGCCGCCACAGATATCGGGGGCGCTGCCGATCACCTGGTCGCCGTCAGCGCCGGTGACGGCTCCGGCTATAGCTTCGTCTGGGTGGCGAAGCCATAGCAGCACCCGGTCAGCCGTTCACCGCCGCCCTGAGGCGATCGAGCTGGGCGCGCACCTCGTCCGGAATGTGCTTGCCGTCGGTCTCCAGGCTGTCGAACCACTGCTCGACCAGCGGAATCTCCTTGGCCCAGGCCGCCGGGTCGTACCTCGTCAGCTGGTCGAGGACGTCGGCGTCCAGGCCGAGGCCAGCGACGTCCAGGTCGTCGGGGTCGGGCAGCCAGCCGATGGGCGTCTCGACGGCCTTCGCGCGACCTTCGATGCGGCGGGTGATCCAGTCGAGCACGCGGACGTTGTCCCCGAAGCCCGGCCACAGGAAGTGGCCGTCGGCGTCCTTGCGGAACCAGTTGACGTAGAAGATCGCCGGCAGCTTGTCGGGCGTCGTGGCGGCGGCCACGTCGAGCCAGTGTTGCAGGTAGTCAGCGACGTGATAGCCGATGAACGGCAGCATCGCCATCGGGTCGCGGCGCACGACGCCGACCGCACCGGCGGCCGCCGCGGTGGTCTCGGACGAGCACGTGGCCCCCAGGAACACCCCGTGCGTCCAGTCGCGGGCCTGGTTGACCAGCGGGATCGTGGTGGGACGGCGCCCGCCGAAGATGATCGCGTCCACCGGGATGCCGTCGGGCAGGTCGTACTCGGGCGCCAGCACCGGGCACTGGTCCATCGGCATGGTGTAGCGCGCATTCGGATGCGCCGCCCGCACGCCCGTGCGCGGCGTCCACGGGAAGCCGCGCCAGTCGGTCAGATGCTCGGGCTGCTCGGGCGTCATGCCCTCCCACCAGATGTCGCCGTCCGGAGTCAGCGCCGTGTTGGTGAAGATCGAGTTGCCCCTGACCATCATGGCCATCGCGTTCGGGTTGGTCTCGTCGGACGTGCCGGGCGCCACGCCGAACATGCCGGTCTCCGGATTGACGGCATACAGGCGTCCGTCCGGGCCCGGGCGCAGCCAGGCGATGTCGTCGCCCAGCGCCTCGGCCTTCCAGCCGGGCAGCGTCGGCTGCAGCATCGCCAGGTTGGTCTTGCCGCACGCGCTGGGGAACGCGCCGACGATGACGAACGACCGCCCCTGCGGGTTGGTCAGCTTGAGCAGCAGCATGTGCTCGGCCATCCAGCCTTCCTCGCGGCCGATCACCGAGCCGATGCGCAGCGCGAAGCACTTCTTGCCGAGCAGAGAATTGCCGCCGTACCCCGAACCGTACGACCAGATTTCGCGCGTCTGCGGGAAGTGACAGATGTACTTCTCGGGATTGCAGGGCCAGGGGACGTCGCTCTCGCCCGGCGCCAGCGGCACGCCCACGCTGTGCAGGCCGCGGACGAACGACGCCTGCGTCGCCGCCATCGCCTCGGCGACCGCCGCACCCATACGCGTCATGATGTGCATCGAGATCACCACGTAGGCCGAGTCGGTGATCTCGACGCCGAACTGCGGATGGCTCGCCTGCAGCGACCCCATGCAGTACGGGATGACGTACATCGTGCGCCCGCGCATGCAGCCGTCGTACAGCGGCGTCATCGTCTGCTTCATCTGTGTCGGATCGACCCAGTGATTGGTCGGGCCGGCCTCGGCCTGCGTCGGTGCGCAGATGAACGTGCGATTCTCGACGCGTGCGGTGTCGTCCGGATCGGTGCGCGTCAGGAACGAGTTGGGCTTTCGCTGCGGGCTGAGCTGAATCAGCGTGCCGGCCGCCACGAGCAGGTCGGTGAGACGCTGCCACTCCTGTGGCGAACCGTCACAGAACTCGATCGCGGCGGGCTTGGTCAGCGCGGCCACCTCGCGCACCCACGCGCGCAGCGCGGCATGCTCGGGCACGACCCCCCGCACCGGGATGTCGTCATAGCTTGTCAATTCGGTAGTGTCGGGGACTGTCTGGCTCACGGGGCACTCCTGTGTCGTCATCGGGTTGGCGCATGATCAGTGTAGACAACGATCCTGAACCCCTCACAGGTGGTCCACTCAGCCCACGGCCGAATCGCACCCCCGAGCGCCTAGAGACTCAACTCCGCGGGCACACGGCCCTGCTCGTGCAGCAGACAGGCCACCTGACGGCCCTGATCGCCGACAACAGCGGACGGACGCAGCGCGGGCGAGGCAGCCAGGCACGCATCCTGGACGAACTCGCACCGCGGGGCGAACGGGCATCCGGGCGGCAGCGCGGTCAGATCCGGGGGCGCGCCCGCGATGCCACCGAGGTCGCGCTTGGGGCCGTGCAGCGGCGGGAACGAGCCCAGCAGCCCGCGGGTGTACGGATGCCGCGGGCGCCGGTACAGCTGGTTCGCCGGCCCCGACTCGACGATCTCGCCCGCATACATGATCGCGATGCGATCGGCGATCTCGATCAGCAGCGACACGTCGTGCGTGATGAAGATCACCGAGAAACCCAGCCGCTCGCGAAGCTCCGCGATCTGCTCGACGATCTGGCGCTGCATCACCACGTCGAGCGCGGTGGTCGGCTCGTCCATGATCAACACCTGCGGCTCCAGCGCCAGCGCCATCGCGATCATCACGCGCTGGCGCATGCCACCCGACAGCTGGTGCGGGTACGACGACAGCCGGTCGGGCGCGATGCCCACCATCGTCAACAGCTCCCCCGCCCGCTGGTGCAGCGCGTGTCGCGACGCGTGCGGCGTGTGCGCGGCGATGCCGTCGGTCAGCTGCCGACCGACGGTGTAGACGGGGTTGAGCGAGTTCATCGCGCCCTGGAAGACGATCGCCGTGTCGACCCAGCGGCTGGCCCGCAGCTGCTGATCGGTCATGGTCAGCACGTCGCGGCGCTGTCCATCGCGGCTTGTCAGCCACACCTGTCCGCCCGTGACCAGCCCCGGCGGGGGCAGCAGCCGCAGCGCCGCGTACGCCAGCGTCGACTTGCCGCAGCCCGACTCCCCGGCCAGGCCGAGCACCTCGCCGCGTCCCAGGCACAGATCGACCCCGCGCAGCACGCGCGTCGGGTTGTCGGTGTAGCCGTACTCGACGCACAGGCCCTTGATGTCCAGCACCGGTTCGGTCATCATGCCCTCTTCTCCACAGGACGTACCACCGGCGTGAACCCGACGCGCGGACGGACGCGCAACCGGCGCAGCCGGGCGGCGTTCATGCCGGAGTTGCGCAGCCGCGGATTGACGAACTCGTCGATGCCGAAGTTGATCAGCGCCAGCGACATGCCCAGCAGCGCGACGCACAGGCCGGCCGGGACGAACCACCACCAGGCGCCCTGCATGAACGCACCGCCGGTCTGGGCGAAGAACAGGATCGTCCCCCAGTTCCAGTCGGACAGCGACGCGACGCCGATGAACGCCAGCGTGACCTCGCTCAGCACCGCGGCGATCACCGTGTTGATGAACGTGGACGCGATGATCGCGGTCAGGTTGGGCATGATCTCGAAGACGATGATCCGGATGCTCGACTCGCCGTTGGCCCGCGCCGCCTCGACGAAGTCGCGGTGGGCCATCGACAGCGTCTGGCTTCGCATGACGCGCGCGCCCCAGGCCCAGCCGGTCAGCGCGATCACCAAGATCACGGTCCACTTGCTCGACGTGGCCACCATCGACGTGATCACGATCATCAGCGGCAGCGCGGGGATCACGAGGAACACGTTCGACAGCATCGATAGACCCTCGTCGCCCCAGCCGCCGAAATACCCGGCGCTCACGCCGATCAGCACGGCCAGCGCGGTCGCGATGATCCCGGCCGACAGNCCGACGATCATGACCCCGCGCGTGCCGACGACCAGCTGCGAGAAGATGTCCTGGCCGGTCTGGCTTGTGCCCAGCAGATGGTGCCACGTGGGCCCCGACAGCGGCGTCGAGCTGGTCGCGTTCGGGTCGTACGGCGCGAAGATGGGCCCGAAGATCGCCACGAGCACGAAGAACGCCAAGATCACCAGGCCCGTCAGCGACTTGCGGTTGCGCAGCACGACGAACCGCTGGCGCTTGGGGGCGGACGACGGCGCGACCCCAGCGGGCGGCGCGGAAACAGGAACGCTCGTCATCGCTCAGTCCTTCCGGGTCCGGGGGTCGAGGACGGCGTACACGACGTCGGCCAGGATGTTCGCCACCACCACCGAGATGGTGATCACCAAGAAGATGCCCTGCATCAACGGGTAATCCTTCGAGCCGACCGCCATGAACAGCAGATAGCCGATGCCCTGGTAGCTGAACACCTGCTCCATCACCAGCGTGCCGCCGACCACGAACCCCAGCGACAGCGAGAAGCCCGAGATCTGCGGCAGGATCGCGTTGCGCGCCGCGTACCCCATCATGACGCGCCCCTCGGACAGCCCCTTGGCCTGCGCGACGGTCACGTAGTCTTCACTGGACACGGTGATCATCATGTTGCGCATGCCGAGGATCCATCCGGCGATCGAGCTGATCACGATCGTGAACGCCGGCAGGATCGCGTGCTCGACCACCGAGCTGATGAACGGCCCGTCGAACGCCGGGATCAGCCCCGGCGAGTACGACCCGAAGAACGGCAGCACCGGGTGCATCACCCCGAAGAACATGATGAACACCAGCGCCAGCCAGAAGTACGGCACCGACGAGAAGAACGTCGTGAACGGGATCAGGCCCTCCGTCCACGTGCCGCGCCGCCAGCCCAGCCCGATGCCGAGCAGCGTGCCCACCGTGAACGCGATGATCGTCGCGATGCCGACCAGGCAGATCGTCCACGGCAGCGCCTGGCCGATCAACGTCGTCACCGGCGTCGGGTATTGCCGCAGCGACAAGCCAAGATCGCCGTGGGCCAACTCGACCCAGTACGAGCAGTACTGCGACCACAGGCTGCGCGTCTGGTCGAGGCCGAACAGCGCATACAGCGACGCCTTCGCGTCGACGCTGATCTGGCCCTGGTAGCGGTTGATCAGCGACTGCACCGGGTCGCCGGGCATGAACCGCGGAATGAAGAAGTTCAGCGTGCACGCCGCCCAGACGGTCACGAGATAGAAGATGATCTTGCGAATGAGGTTTTTCATGCACCCAACCCCCCAACGGCCTGCGGACGGACGGGCGCGCCCGGCTCGTCGGTGTACGCCCAGCACGCGGCCGCGTGTCCGTCCGACACGTCGGCCAGGTGCGGCACGCGTTCGCGGCAGATCTGCGTGGCCAGCGGGCAGCGCGGGTGGAACCGGCACCCCGGCGGCGGGTCGATCAGGCTGGGCGGCTCGCCCCGCGCCCCGATCGCGACGTCGCCCAGGTGATCGGGGTCGGGCGCCGAGGCGACCAACAGCCGCGTGTACGGGTGCGCCGGCCGCTGCGTGACGGTCTCGGAATCGCCGCGCTCGACGATCCGTCCGGCATACAGCACGATCGTCCGGTCGGCGAAGTACCGCGCCGAGGCGATGTCGTGCGTGATGTACAGCACGGCCAGGCCGAGGTCGTCGCGCAGCTCGCGCAGCAGGTTCAGGATGCCCAGGCGCATCGACACGTCCAGCATCGAGATCGGCTCGTCGGCCAGCAGCACCTGCGGCGAGGCCGCCAGCCCGCGCGCGATCGACACGCGCTGGCGCTGGCCGCCCGACAGCTCGTGCGGGAACTTGTCGATGAACGCCGACGCCGGGGTCAGCTTGACCTGTTCGAGCAGCTGCTCGATCATCGCGGTGCGCTGCGCGCCCGACAGCTTCGGGTGGTGGATGCGCACGGCCCGGCCCAGGATGTAGCGCACCGTGTGGATGACGTTGAGCGAGGCGAACGGATCCTGGAAGATCATCTGCACCTCGTGGCAGTACGCGCGCAGCTGGCGACCCGTGCGGACGTGCACCGGGGTGCCGTTCAGCTCGATCGTCCCGGCCGTGGGGGGCAGGATCTGTGCCAGCAGCCGCGCCACCGTCGACTTGCCCGAACCCGACTCGCCCACCAGCGCCACAACCTCGCACCGGTGCAGCTCGACCGAGAAATCCTCCAGCGCGTGCACGCTCTTGGTGCGGCGCACCATGCCCGTCCGGAACAGCTTCGTCAGCCCCACCGCCCGCATCGCCGGCGTCTCGTCACCCATCTGTTCTCCCTCGTCACACAGCCAATAACCATGGCTATCCCCCGTCCCCGGTCGGCACCGGGAACGGGGGACGCCCTTTCACCTGCGGGTTACGAAACAGGCTTCAGTTTGGTCAGAACCAACGTGGCCGACGGCAACGTCATGTTGATGTCGGCGTACGGGTTGTCCGGGCCGGGCCAGCCGGTGTAGTACTTCTCGGAGTACTGACCCCAGCTCGGGCGCTCCAGCAGCGGGATGGCCGGCACCTGCTCGACGAAGATCTTCTCGATCGTCGCCATCGCGGCGGTGCGGTCGGCGTCGGACGACGCGTTCGCGTACGTCTGCAGCGCGGCCGTCGCATCCTTGGAGTCGAACCGTCCGTAGTTGTAGTTGGCCTGCTGGCCGATCGGCACCAGATACGAGCCGTTCATGATGCTCGAATACAGGTTGAACGGCGTGGGCCCGCCGTCGGTCCAGTGCAGAACCGCGTCGAAGTTGCCGTTGTTGACGTTGTCACCCCAGGTGTCGGCGGTCGGGTTCTGGACGTTGACCTCCATGCCCAGATCCTTCTTCATGGCGTCGCCGATGAGCTGCAGCTCGGCCTGGTAATCGTTCCAGCCGGCCGGGACGGAGATCGTCACGGACACCTTGTTGCCCTTCGGATCGGTCAGCGCCGTCCCCACGCCCGTGTAGCCGGCCTGCGTGAGCAGCGCCTTCGCGCCGTCCACATCCACCGAGAACGTCTGGCCCTGGTAGTCGGACGAGATGTACGACTTCAGCGACTCAGGCAGGCCGGTCACCGACGTCAGCGGCGCGGCCGCGCCGGTCGAGCCGGACGTCGACAGCACCTGGCGGTCGATGATCATCGAGACGGCCTTGCGCAGCGTGACGTCCGTGAACGGGCCCTTGGCGCAGTTGAGCCACATGGCGTCCATGCCCAGGCCCGACGGGAACCACGAGCGGTACGCCGGATCCTTGTCGGTGAACACCGTCTTGTAGTTGGCGATATAGCCCCAGCCCCACTGCACCTGGCCTGCGACAAGCGCATTCGTCAGGGCCGTGTTGTCGTTGAACGACTGGTACTGGATCGTCTGCACCGCCGGGACGCCGCCCCAGTAGTTCGGGTTGGCGGTCAAGATGACGGCCTGCTGCGTCCACGACTTCAGGATGTAGGGCCCGGTGCCGACCGGGTTCTGGTTGAGGTCGGTCATCAGATCCTTGCCCGGGACGTCCCAAATGTGCTTCGGGATGACGAACAGCCCGTAGACCTTGCTGGTGTTGACGTACTGCGAGTCGGTGAACGTGACGGTCACGGTGTTGCCGGACGTGGTGATGTCCTTGTACGGCAGCGCCTCGCCGTTGAGCGCCTGGTTGTCCTTGCGGATCTGGATCGAGTAGGCCACGTCGTCAGCCGTCAGCGGCTGGCCGTCGGTCCACTTGACGTTGTCGCGGACGGTGAACGTGATGGACGTGTAATCGGTGTTCCACTTGTATGCGCTTGCCAGCCACGGAATCGGGGCCTGCGTCGGGTCGATGGTGTTGGCGATGACCAGCGGCTCGTAGATCGCGTACAGGTAGCCCAGATCCTTCGCCGCCGAGGTCGGTGCGAACGGGCTGGAGTTGTTGGCCAGCTGGCCGTCCGGCTTGCCGAACGACAGCACCACGCTCGGCTGACCGCCCGAGCCGGACGCGCCCGGCGAGTTCGGGCTGTTGCTGCTGCAGCCCGACAGCGCCAGGCTGGCAGCCACGACGAGCGCCGCCACGCCGGCGAGGCCCTTGGTGATGGGTTTCATTGTCTATCCTCCTTGATACGGTTGCGCACCGTTGGTTTGTTTACTTGTGTGATCGAGGGGTTGCCGCTTCGGCATCCGTCCACTGCTGCATGATGCGCACGTCGTCCAGGTCGTGGGCGATCAGGACGTCGTACGTCGTGGCGGGGCGCGCCCAGGCGTGGGCGGTGGCGTCCCAGACGCGCAGGGTGCGGGACGGGACGGCGATGCGAACGGATCGCGCCTGTCCCGCCGGGACATCCACGCCCGTCTGGCCGCCC
>WRGV01000018.1 GCA_009787035.1 Propionibacteriaceae bacterium
GGGAGCCACTGATGAAGTACGAGCCGCTGCTCGATCGATTCCTGGGATACGTGCGGGTGAATACGCGGTCCGACCCGTCCAGCGGACGGACGCCGTCCACCCCGTCGCAGATCGAATTCGCGCACCGGCTGGGCGACGAGATGACGCGCATCGGCGTGGCCGACGTGCATTACCTGGAGAGCAACGGGTACATCATCGGCACCATTCCGGCGACCATCGACCGCCCCGTCCCGCGCGTCGGCTTCATCGCGCACATGGATACGGCCGACTTCAACGCGGACGGCGTCAACCCGCAGGTCGTCACGCAGTACGACGGCGGTGTGGTGCCGCTGGGCACGAGCGGGTTCTCGCTCGACCCGGCGGTATTCCCGCGCATGCGCCGTTATGCCGGTCAGACGCTCATCACCACCGACGGCACGACGCTGCTGGGTTCGGATGACAAGTCGGGCATCGCCGAGATCATGACCGCGGCCGAGCACCTGCTGGCACACCCCGAGATCGGGCACGGCGTCATCCGCATCGGCTTCGGGCCCGACGAGGAGATCGGCGTCGGCGCCGACAAGTTCGANGTNGNCGANTTCGACGTCGATTACGCCTACACGCTGGACGGCGGGCCGCTGGGCGAGCTGTCGTACGAGACCTTCTCGGCCGCGGCGGCGACCGTCCATGTGCAGGGCCGCGACGTGCACACCGGCACGGCCAAGGACGAGATGATCAACGCGCTGCAGGTGCTGATCGACTTCCACGACGCGCTGCCGGCCCACGACCGTCCCGAATTGACGGACGGCCGCGAGGGTTTCTACCACCTGCAACACCTGGGTGGCACGGTGGAGGAGGCCGAGTCGGGCTACATCATCCGCGACTACGAGGACGACGCGTTCGAGGGGCGCAAGCAGCGCATGCGCGACATCGCCGCCCGGATGAACGCGGGTTTCGGGCAGGATCGTGTGCGCGTCGAGCTGCACGACCAGTACTACAACATGAAGCGCGTGCTGGAACAGAACATGGCCCCCGTGCACCTGGCCCGGGCGGCGATGGACGAGCTGGGCATCCCGGTCGACATCATGGCCGTGCGCGGGGGCACGGACGGGTCGAAGATCTCGTTCCTGGGCATTCCGACGCCCAACCTGTTCGCGGGCGGGGAGAACATGCACGGGCGTTTCGAGTACGTGCCGCTGGAGTCGATGGAGAAGGGCGTCGACCTGGTCATCCGCATCGCAGAAATGACCGCGCGTTAGACAGGCGTAAAACGTGGCCTGCTAGGATGTTGGCATGGCACGAGAGGTGATCGGCTTCCGGCCCACAGATGCAGACCGTCGCGCGCTCGCGCGCACGGCGCGGCCCGGCGAGACCACGTCGGACACCATCCGGCGGGCGCTGCGCGTGCTTGACTACGACGAGTGGCTGGCGCGGGCGCGGGAGGACATGCTCCGGGCCAAGGACGAGAACCTGGCCGACGAGCCGGATGCGTGGTGACACGGTGATCCGGGGGGCGGTCTATCCGATCGATCTGGGTGTCCCGCGCGGCCATGAACAACGCGGCAGGCGATATGGCCTCGTCGTGTCGATGTCATCGGGNAACTGGTCCGNGGCGACGGTGATTCCCACGTCGACGGGAGCCATGGCGACGACCTTCCGCCCCGAGCTTGAGGTGGCGGGGCAGCCCACGCGGTTCCTGTGCGACCAGATCCGCAGCATCGACACCGACTACATCCTGGGCGACCCGGTGGGCTTCCTGTCCCGCGACGAGATGGCCGAGGTCGAGTTCGCGCTGTCGCGCTACCTCGGCCTGGTGCCCAGCCCGGACGACTACCCGCGGGGCTGAGCCTCACCAGGTCGGGAACGGCGGGTGCGCGAGCAGCACGCCGCGTCCGCCCTCGAAGGTGACGCCGACGAACTGCGGGCCGCGCTCGAGCTGGCGGAAGCCGGCGCGCAGGTGCAGGTCGAGGGACGCCTGGTTGGTCGCGTTGCAGATGCTGAACAGGGTGGCGCCCGGGTCGAGGCGGGCGACGCCGTCCGCCACCGCGGCGAGCAGCTTGAGCGCGGTGCCGTGCCGGTGCCAGGCGGGGCTGACCTCCAGGCCGGCGACGTACCAGCCGTCGGGGCCCGGATGACGTCCGGCGATGATCTGCGCGCCCGACCAGCCGATGATCATGGCATGCGCCTGCGCCACCACCACGACCGGCAGGCGGTCGAACAGATGCGTGGCCCGGGTCAGGTGGTCGGTGTGGTGGAAGCCATCGCGTGCAGACATGACGTGGGCGATCTCGTCCGCATCGCGCAACTGTGCGCGGCGCGCGGTGATCGCATCATCGGGGACGCCATGGCGCTCGGGTTCGTACGCCGTGAACATGACGACGATCATAGGCCGGACGCGCCGCGCGCGGGGTGAGGTGCGCGCAGCGCGTCCGGGGTAAATGTGCGGTGGCGATCAGCGGTGCGCGAACCGCCGGCTGCGCAGCCGCCCGCCGAGCAGGGCCAGCCCGGCCAGGCCGGTCGTGGCGGCCAGCACCATCGCCGGGGTGTTCGTAAAGGAGGCGACGGTGCCGCCGGTGGCCGCCGAGGCCGTGACATGTGTCGGCGTGGGGGCCGAGGGTGCCGTCGCGGTGGCGTCTGTCGCGGTGGCGGGCTTGCTCGGCGCGGTGGGCTTGTTCGGTGCGATGGGCTTGTTCGGCCCCGTCGGCGACGTGGGCTGCGGTGCCGGTGCGGGCGCAGGCGTCGGCGCCGACACCGGGCCCATGCTGGCCGAGGTGACGGTGGCGGACGCGTATCCGCTGGCCTGCCCCTTGACGGCGACGGTGATGGTCGCGCCCTGTTGCGCGTCGGTGAGCACCAGTGTGGAGCGGTTCGCGCCGTCGATGGCGGTCCCGTTGGCGTACCACTGGTAGGTGAACGTGGTGGTGAACGGCGTCCAGGTTCCGGGATCGGCGGTGAGCGTGTGGCCCACCACGAACGTCCCGCTGATCGTGGGCGAGCCCGCGCTCACAGCGCCGGGCGCGATGGTGCCCGTGGGCGCCGAGGTGGTCGTGGCGCTCACGTAGCCGGACGCGGTGCCGGTCACGGTGACGGTCAGGGTGGCGCCGAGGTCGGCGGCGGTCGGCGTGTACGTCGCGCGGGTGGCCCCGGGGATCGGCGTGCCGTTGCGGCTCCATGTGTACGCGAGCGTCGCGTCCGTGGGTGAGATGCCGTGTGCCACCGCGGTCAGCGGCATCCCGACATGGGGCGTCCCGTCGATCGTCACGGCATCCAGCGATACCTCCAGCGCGTTGATCATCTTGATGTCGTAGCTGGCGATCGTGGCCGCCCGGGTGGCGGGCGTGATGGTGACGTGGTAGTCATCGGTGGTTCCCGAGACCGGGGCCGTCAGCGTCGGCATGTCCCAGCCGAGGCCCGAGGTGCCGTTGGCCGCGTTGACGGCGTTGGTGACCGGATAGGTGTGGGTGATCGCCAGGGGCGTCCCGTTCTTGGTGACCGTCACGGTCGCGCCGGCGGCGGTGCCGGTCTGCGGGTAGTACGACCACCGGGTCGCCGACGCGGTGGCCAGCTCGTAGGGGAAGTAGCCCGCCGAGGGCCACGAGTACGACGTGGAGGCGCTCGCCGAGCGGTCGAAGAGCATGTGCATGGCGTTGTAGTCGGCGGCCGATCCGGAGCCGACCTGCGTGGTCTGCGCGGACAGCACGGCGGCGCGGTGTCCCATCTGCTCGTTGTTGGCACCCGGGTCGAGCATGTACATCGGGACGGCCTTCGCGTTGCTGACCGGGGCGAGGATCTCGAAGCCGTTGCTGGGCAGCGACGCGCCCCGGGGCGTGTAGCACTGCCAGGTGCTGGGCCGGTCGTGGCTCATGGTGTCGGCGGCCTGCAGCATCAGCGCGGCCTGCTGCGTGGTGGCCGATTCGTCCGTGTCCTCGCTGACGCTCGGCAGTCCTGCCATGGCGCGCATGTAGTTGACGCTGGTGATGATCGCGGTCTGCGCGGCCGACGAGGGGGCGCCGGCGTCGCACCCGTTGACTGAGCCGGTCCAGCCGGTCGGCACGTTCTGCGTGGGCAGGTACACGTTGAGGTAAGCGTTGCGGACGGACGCCGCGCTGGACGTATCGATCGCGGTGGTGACCGTGGCGGCTGAGGCGTCGGGTGTGGCGACCAGGGCGATGCCGCTGGACACGGCGATCGTGGCCGCCGCAAGGGCGATGAGCTGACGGGACAGGGTGTGTTTCATCGGTGACTCCATACAGACGGGTGCGTAACCTTTGATCGTACCCAGCGCCACCAAGGCGCCTCGTATGGAAGTCCTCGTCAGTTCCTTACCTTGTCAGCCTCGCTTTGTCGGTTCGGTCAGCGATGCAGGCGGCGCAGCCGCTGGTGCAGGGTTGTCGCCAGGGCCAGCCCGGTGAACCAGATGGCCACGATGGCCGCGAAGTCCGGCGCGAGCGCCGCCGGGGTGCCGCCCGTCTGGGTGGAGGCGCCCGTGGTGGTCGCATCGGTGGTCGTGGCCTTCACGGTTCCGGACGTGGTGGTCGCCGTGACCGTGGGCCGCGTGCTTGCGGACGGGGTCGCCGCGGTCGCGCCCGTGGACGGCTGGTTGTCTGGCTGCGTGGCCGGGGGAGTGGGCGTCTCCGTGGGCGGCTTTGCGACCGGGGCGGGCGCGGGTGCGACCGGCCCTGTGGTCGTGGCGGCGTACGCCGTCGTCGTGGTCACGTATCCGGTGCGCGTGCCCGTGACGGCCAGGCCGATCTGTGCGCCCTCCTGGGCGTTGACCAGGCGCAGCGTGGCGGCGGTCGCCCCGGCGATGGGCTCGTCGTCGGCGTACCACTGGTAACTCAGCGCGACCCCGGACGGTGCCCACGTGCCGGCGTGTGCCGACAGCGTCTGCCCGACCATGGCCGAGCCGGTGATGCTGGGTGTGCCCGGGGTCATGTCCCCGGCCGCCACCGGCCCGGTGGGCGCCGAGGTGGCCTCGTCGTCCGCGTAGCCGGGCAGCGATCCGGTGACGGTGACGGTGAGCACCTTGCCGAGTTCGGCGGCCGCGGGCGTGAAGGTGGTGCCCGTTGCGCCCTCGATGGGTGTGGGCATCGCGCGGGCCGCCCGTCCGGTGGGCGCGTCGCTCTCGTACCACTGGTAGGTGAAGGTCACCCCGGCCGGGTTCCACGTGCCGGGATCGGCAACCAGCGGCTCGCCGACCTTGGGCGTGCCGGTGATGGTGGGCGTGCCCGCGTCCAGGTTGCCCTCGGTGCCTGCGGTGGGCGTCGAGTTGAGCGTCGCGGTCGTGTACCCGTCCAGCGTGCCGGTCACCTGGAACGCGATGGGTTTGCCCATGTCGGCCTGTGTTGGCGTGTAGGTCAGGCCGGTGGCGCCGGTCACCGCGGTGCCCCCGACGTACCACTGGTACGTGAGTGCAACCCCGGTCGGGCCCCACGTGCCGGTGGAGGCGACCAGCGGCACGTCCACCTCCGGGGTTTCGGCGATGGTGGGCTTGGTCGTGGTCAGCGTGCCGGGCACGATGGGGGCGGACGTCGCGGACGTCGCCGACGCGGTCGTGTACCCGGCCAGCGTGCCGGTGACCTGGACGGTGAGCTTCTGCCCCATCTGGGCGGCCGTGGGCACGTAGGTCGTGGCGGTGGCGCCGCCGATCGGCACCCCGTCCGCCGACCACTGGTAGGCGAGGGCGACACCCGTCGGCCCCCAGCCCGTGGTGCCTGCGGTCAGCGTCGTCCCGACCGCGACGGTGCCGCTGATGGTCGGCGTGGGCGCGGTGATCGTGCCGGGCTGCACCGCGGCCGACGCTGCCGACGTCTGGGTGGCGGTCGTGAATCCCGATCGGGATCCGGTCGCGGTGACGGTCAGCGTGGCGCCGACATCGGCGGCCACGGGCGTGTACGTGGTGCCCGTGCCCACCTGCGTGGTTCCGCGGAACCACGCGTAGGTCACGGAGGCGTTGGACGGCGACAGGCCCTGGGCGGCCGCGGTGAGCGTCGTCCCGACCTTCGGTGTGCCGCTGATCGTGACCGCATCGATGGACACCTCGCTGGCGTTGAAGATCTTGACGTCGTAGCTGGCCGGCACGGGCCCGCTGATGGTCACGTGGTAGGTGTCCACGGTGCCGGCGGCCGGGGCAGTGATGGCCGGCATGTCCCAGCCGAGCGCGGTCTGGACGCCCAGTGCCGCGTTGACGGCGTTGTAGGCCGGGTAGCTGTTGGTGATGGCCAGCGGCTGCCCGTTCTTGGTCACCGTGACGGTGGCGGTCGAGTCGTCGCCCGACTGCGGGTAGAACGACCAGCGGGTCGCGGCCGTCGAGATGAGCTCGTACGGGAAGTAGCCGGGTGCGGGCCACGAGTACGACGCCGCCACGGCGGTGCTGGTGTTGTTGAAATGGATGGCGTTGTATCCGGTGGTCGAGCCCGAACCGATCTGTGTGGCCTTGGCCGCCAGGACGGCGGAGCGGTGGCCCATGGGCTGGTTGCTGCTGCCCGAGTCGAGCATGTACAGCGGGATGGCCCGGGCGGCCATGCCGGCGCTGGTCGTCGCGATGATCTCACCGCCTCCGGACCAGTACTTGTTGGCGCCGGCGGGCGTGTAGCACGTCCAGGTGCTGGGACGGTCGTGGGCCAGCGTCGCGTTGGCCTGCATCATCAGCGCGGCCTGCTGGACGTTGGCCGATTCGTCCGCGTTCAGCGTCACGGCCGGCAGCCCGACCATGGCGCGCATGTAGTTGAACGCGGTCATGATCGCGTCCTGTGCCGCTGCGGAGGGTGCGCCCGCGACGCATCCGTCGACCGTGCCGGTCCACCCGGTCGGGACGTTCTGCGTCGGCAGGTACACGTTGAGGTAGGCGTCGCGCACGGCGTCTTCGTTGGACGTGTCGATGGTGACGGTGACAGGGGCGGCCGAAGCGGTGGGCGCACCGATCAGCGCAAAGGCGCCGACCGTGGTCATCACGCCCGCGACAAGGGCGGTTATATCGCGAAACAGATGCCTATTCATTTGTCTCTCCAGGCTAGTTGGGGGCGGTCCATAGACCTTGAAGATGCTTCCAGGGTAGGGCGGCGAACTTGCCCGGTGCAAGCTGTCGGCCAGGTCGGCGGGCGCCGAGGCCCGATGCTGTGGCGGAGGTCTGCGTGATCGGTGCAGTCCGTGGCGTCTCATGTTTGCCGCGCCTCGCTGACGGGCAGCCGAACGACCGGTCAGCGACCGATGACTCCTGGTGGCCGCTCAGTGAGGCGTCGTCGCCCATAAGTGCTCGTCGCACGTTGATGTGCGGGCACAGGACGGCACTCAACCCGTAGATTCGCAGTGCTCAACTCGTCGTTTCGCAGCTTGCGGAGCGGGCTATCCGTGCAGGACGGGCCAGATGTAGATCACCACGCCGACCACGAGTATGACCATCTGTCCGATGAAGTTCAGCATCATGCGCTTGCGGTAGCTGAGCGCAGTGACGGGGGNGGCNGCCAAGCACCTGATCAAGCCCCTGATACGGGGCATGAGCGCCCAGGTGGTGAGCCCGACGCACAGGCACAACCCGCCGAGAGAGGTTACCGTTTCGACGACGGATAACCCGTATTCCATGGCGGCTCCCACGATGACGGCTAAGGCGTTTCGCAGCCAGAACCCGAGCGGTATCCCTACAAAGAGGATGCGCGACCACAACGGGTATGACCGTTCCGGGGTAGCCGGTGGGCTGTTGGGCTGAGTGTCGGTCATGAGCTCAGGCCCAGCCTGTAGATGCACACCAGGCCCGCGACAAGAACGATTACCTGTCCGGCAAAGGCAAGCAACACTCGCGCGTAGTAGCGGGGGACAGGTCTGCCTGCGGCGTCCACCTGAGGACGATTCTGCGGCAACGTGTCCTTTCGGTGTGGAATGAACGCCCAAAGCATGAGGCCGATTGACAAGCAGAGCGGGATAATAGCGCTCAATGTCTCGCTCACGACGAATCTTTGCGCTGCGGAGCATTCTTGGATCGAGTCGATAGTACGAGGAACCCAGACCAGGCATGGCATGCCGAGGAACCCAGCGAACGACCATTTCTTGTATCGCGGCTTGGCTGGTGGGAGACTGGGCTGGGTGTCGGTCATGAGTTCACGCCCAGCTGGTAGAGGAACACCAGGTCGGCTATGAACACGAACACCTGCCCAAAGAAGGCGGGAATGAACCGTGCATAGAATCGCGGCATGGCTCTGCCCTTGCTGTCGAGAATCGGCAGTGTCTGTGGCAGCGAGTCCTTCTTGTGCGGCAGAAGCGCCCACAGCGCGAGGCCGATCGACAGACAGTCTGCAACCACGGGGACCGCTACTTTGGCTGAGAGCGGCTCGTCGGCCAAGACATTGTCAAGAACCGAATTGATGCTTATGAATGTCCAGAAGAGACACGTCGATGCCAGAAGAAAGCCCAACGTGCGCCGCCGATGTGGCGGCAACGGAGGAGGATATCCCTGCTGTGTTTCGGACATGTGCTGTTGACCGCCTATTTGTCATGATTCTGCTGCGTGGAACGAAGGAGCGGGTCGGACGCCAAGAGACTGCGGGCATGTTCTTGAGCCTGTCGATCCAGTTCGGCCTGTTGCTGCGCAGACATGGCATTTCGCTCCTGTTCGTACATCGCTCGTCCGCGCTGCACCGCATCCACGATGCCGGGGGCCCGAAGGATGTCGCGCATATCGCGCCTCCCCCACCTGCAGCATCATCGACACCTAGCATGTTGAGCAGCTCGAAGAACAGATCCGGAATGGCCTGCCCGTTGTGGCCCTGCGGGCTCTCGCGAACCCAGGCGTCGGCGTAGGTGGCACCCTTGCTGGCGTCACCGGCAAGGGCCGCGAGCTGGTCGACGAATGCCTGCATCTGGGCGGGGTTGTATTCCAGGGTCATGATTAGGGCCTCACTCCTGCGCCGTGGTCTGCGGTCGGGTGGAGGTGAGGCGGCCGATGAGCTCGACTTTACCGCGCTCGACCTGAGGTGGGTCAAATGGCCTTGTGCCTTTCTGTTGGTCGGGTCTTGATGGCGTCGATGAGGGCTTGCTGGTCGGCGGTGTTGGATGGTGCGGGCCACGTCGAGCAGGCTGGTCGGCTCCATGACGCGGGCGGCCACCAGGTCACGGAACGCGTCGTCCCCGAGCCCGGCGAATCCCAAGTCTTCTTACACTCCCGTCACAAGGCGAAACAACAGGCCGGAACACCTGGACAGCACCTGCGGGGCCATCACCGGTTCCCGCCGCCGAACCAGCCCCGGCCCGGGCAACGACACCCGCCCCCCCGGGCTGGCGCCAGCAGTCCTGCACGCGTGACCTGGGAACGCCCGGCCAGATCAAGCTCGTGATGATGCCGGGCACCCCTCTAGCGAGAAGGAACCACTTCCGTCGAACTCCCGGACAACCCAAAGCGGGCAGCCCGAACAGCCGGTCGCCGAAGCGATAGCCGGCGGCACCGGCTGGCACTCGGCTTGCTTGAGTGCTAACGGCTGGCTATCGTGGTGGTTAGCACTCGAACACCGAGTGTGCCAGCGCTGGGGGACGGAACCGCGACGACGCCCCACACGCGCGGAAACTCAGACGAAGAAAGGGGTTTGACGTGGCAACCACGATCAAGCCGCTCGAGGACCGCGTCCTCGTTCAGCCTTTGGAAGCAGAGACCACCACCGCGTCGGGGCTGGTCATCCCGGACACCGCCAAGGAGAAGCCGCAGGAGGGCAAGGTGCTCGCCATCGGCCCCGGTCGCGTGGATGACAAGGGCGTCCGCATTCCCATGGACATCAAGCCCGACGACGTCGTGATCTACAGCAAGTACGGCGGCACCGAGGTCAAGTACAACGGCGAGGAGTACCTGCTGCTCAACGCCCGCGACATCCTCGCCGTCGTCGAGAAGTGAGACCCACATGGCAAAGGAACTGCAATTCGACGAGGAGGCGCGTCGCGCCCTCGAACGCGGCGTTGACACGCTGGCCAACACCGTCAAGGTGACGCTGGGCCCGAAGGGCCGCTACGTCGTCCTCGACAAGAAGTGGGGCGCGCCGACGATCACCAACGACGGCGTGACCGTGGCCAAGGAGGTTGAGCTGGAGGATCCGTACGAGAACCTCGGCGCCCAGCTGGCCAAGGAGGTCGCCACCAAGACCAACGACGTCGCCGGCGACGGCACCACGACCGCGACCGTGCTGGCGCAGGCGCTGGTGCACGAGGGCCTGCGCGCCGTGGCCGCCGGGGCCAACCCGGTGGGCCTGAAGCGCGGCATCGACAAGGCCGTGGACGCGGTCGTCGAAGAGCTGCGCACGGTCGCCAAGCCGGTCGAGACCACGGCCTCCATGGCCAATGTGGCCACGATCAGCTCGCGCGACGAGGAGATCGGCGCGATCATCGCCGACGCCTTCGACAAGGTCGGCAAGGACGGCGTCATCACCGTCGAGCAGTCGAACACCTTCGGCACCGAGCTGGAGTTCACCGAGGGCATGCAGTTCGACAAGGGCTACATCTCGCCGCACTTCATCACCGACTTCGACCGGCTGGAGGCCGTGTTCGAGGATCCGTACATCCTGATCAACTCGGGCAAGATCTCGTCGATGACCGACCTGCTGCCGCTGCTGGAGAAGGTCATCGCCGCGCACGGCTCGCTCGTCGTGATCGCCGAGGATGTGGACGGCGAGGCGCTGGCCACGCTGATCCTGAACAAGCTGCAGGGCCGCTTCAACTCCGTCGCCATCAAGGCGCCGGCGTTCGGCGACCGCCGCAAGGCCATGCTGGAGGACATCGCGATCCTCACCGGCGGCACCGTCGTGGCTCCCGAGGTCGGGCTGAAGCTCGACTCCGTCGGCCTGGAGGTGCTGGGCCACGCCCGCCGCGTCGTCATCACCAAGGACGCGACGACCATCGTGGACGGCGCCGGCGACAAGAAGACCGTGGCCGACCGCGTGGCGCAGCTGCGCTCCGAGGTCGAGCGCACCGACTCCGACTGGGATCGCGAGAAGCTCCAGGAGCGCATCGCGAAGCTGGCCGGCGGCGTGTGCGTCATCAAGGTCGGCGCGGCCACCGAGGTCGAGCTGAACGAGAAGAAGCACCGCATCGAGGACGCCGTCTCGGCCACCCGNGCGGGCATCGANGAGGGCATCGTCGCCGGTGGCGGCGCGGCTCTGATCCATGCCGGCAAGGTGCTGAAGGACGCGCTGAATCTCACCGGTGACGAGAAGGCCGGGGCGCAGATCGTCGCCAAGGCCATCGTCGAGCCGGCCCGCTGGATCGCGGAGAACGGCGGCGAGCCGGGCTACGTGATCGTGGCCAAGGTCGCCGAGATGGGTGCGGACGAAGGCTACAACGCCGGCACGGGCGAGTACGGCAACCTGATCAAGGCCGGCGTCATCGACCCGGTCAAGGTCACCCGCTCGGCCCTGGCCAACGCGGCGTCCATCGCCTCGCTGCTGCT
>WRGV01000019.1 GCA_009787035.1 Propionibacteriaceae bacterium
CGGGCCAAGTTGCGCCTGGAGATCGTCGCGGCGCTGGGGGATGAGGCCCAGCGGCAGCGTACGCACGAAGCGCTGCGTATCCAGGCGGAGACTCCCGATGATCCGCTGATGGTGACTATCGCCGACCTGGACGCGCGGTTCGCGCAGATCAATGCGTCCGCACCGGACGATGAGGCCGAGGCGCTGGTCGCTGCGTACGTGACGGCCCTGACGCAGCTCTACAGCCGCATGGGGGCCGGCACCCCCTCCGTGCAACAGGCCGAGCGAGGCGCCGAACTCTACGACGACTTCCATGCCGACCTCGTGCGGCGGATCATGCGCGCGGTCCACGAGCAGTCTGACGGGGTGTCAGCCCGGCTCTGAGCCACGCTGCGTCACGGGAATTCCGCTCTCGGCGTGACGAGTCTGCACCTTCACGATAGGTGCGGGCCCGATGCTTGACGTTGACCCCGTGTCACGCGCTTCATTGGTGGTGCCGTCACAGTCGGGCGGCTGCCGGATGGGGCGGCATGGAGACCATCGCTCAGCGAGAGGAGGTCACGATGAGCAACGAAGAGACCACTAACGATGAGGTCACGATCAGCACGGACGAGCAGTCCGACTTCGTGATCACGGAGTACGACGCGGTTGACGCCCCTGGCTTCTACCTGGGTCTGTAATCGCTCAAGACTGTGGGTGGGGCCAACGGGGGGCCCACCCACAGTCGTGTTTCATCCGTCCGGCAATCTTTCATCTACCGAGTCACCCCTTCTGCGACCGCACCCCGGCGTCGGTTGAGGATGCACCGGCCCGCGTGTGCAGGGCCGACCCCTTCCGTTCCCACGAGGCTTCCCCTCCCCGTGTGGACATGCTGTTTCACCAGGACTTTCCTTCCCACCAGGAGGCCCTCATGGCTGTCACTGCTGTCCCCACCCCCGCTCGCAAACCATCCACGCCGTCCACGCCCGGCTTCACGCTGACGCCGACGGCGACCTACGCCCGCAACATCGAGTCGGGCGCTCCGCTGGTCTTCCTGGCCGACGAACGCGTGCTGACGCTGTCCGAGCCGCTGGGCCAGGTGTGCGACATCCTGGCCCACCGGACCAAGCCCGTGCGCCCGGCCACGCTCGCCAAGAAGCTGAGCTGGAGCCAGCCGCGGGCCACCCAGGCGTTGCAGGCCCTGCGGGCCGCCGGCGTCGTCCAGCAGGGCACCTCCGCCCCAGCGGCGCCCATCCAGGCGCCGCGCGTCGAGTTCCGGCGCCCGTGCATGCTCAAGGTGACGGTGTTCGACCCGGAGCCGGTGTGCCGGTCGCTGGCGTCCGTGGCCAACCGCCTGCGCAGCCGGCTGGGCGTCGTCTTGGCCATCGTGGGTGCGGTGGCGCAGGTGCTGGCGTGCCTGTGGGCGTCGCACACGCACGGGCTGACGCTCATCCCCGGCGGCGGGTGGACGGTCGTGGCGATGGCGCTGGGCCTGCTGGCGCTCATCAACCTGGTGCACGAGCTGGCCCACGGTGCCGTGCTGATGAGCGCGGGCGGACGTCCCCGGCGTCTGGGCGTCATGTTGTTCTACCTCGCCCCGGCGTTCTTCTGCGACGTGTCCGACAGCTTCCGGCTCGGGCGGCGCGCGCAGACCGAGGTGGCACTCGCCGGCGTAGCCGTGCAGTGCCAGCTGGGCCTGGTGCTCGCGCCGCTGGCCCTGACGATGCACGACGCGTTCGGCGTGGCCGTGCAACATGCCATGGCGCTCAATCTTCTGGCGGTGCTGATCAACCTGCTGCCGTTCGTCGCGTTGGACGGCTACTTCGTGCTGCGCGTGCGTGTCGGCCTGCCCAACCTGCGTGAGGCGGCCATGGCGGCGTGGAAGAAGGCGTTGCACCGTCGTCCCAGCTCCCCCCGGCCCTGCGGCCGGGCCGCGCAGAGGCTGCCCCGGTGGGCGATCCCGTACGGCGTGGCGGCGTCCATCGCCCCCGTCGTGCTGGTCGTCTGGAGCCTGTATGTCTGTGCGGCCCGGTGCTGGTCGGGGGAACCTGCCGGGTGGGTGCCGCTCGGGATCGGCGTGTTGGTCGGACTGCACTACCTGTGGGGCCAGCGTCACGCCGCCGGCGCCTACCTGCGCCTCCACTTCCGCCGGGAGGACCCTTCCCGGGCAGCGTGAGAGGCGAAGCCTTGAGCCGTACGAGATCAGCTAGACGCGTCTGATGCGCACGGTCTCGACGACGTGATCGGCGTCCTTGCGCAGCACGACGGAGGCGCGGCCGCGGGTGGGCACGATGTTCTCGCGCAGGTTGGGTCCGTTGATGTCGCGCCAGACGCCGTGGGCGACGGCGATCGCCTCGTCATCGCCGAGCACGGCGTACTGACGGAAGAAGCTGCCCGGGTCGGCGAACGCCGAGCCGCGCAGGGCCAAGAACCGCTCGATGAACCAGCGCTCGATGGCGTCCTCGTCCGCGTCCACGTAGACGGAGAAATCGACGAAGTCGGCCACCGANNNCGACAGCCCGGCCGAGCTGGGCGGGGGCTGCAGCACGTTGAGGCCTTCGAGCACCAGGATGTCCGGACGGACGATGCGGGTCACNTGGCCGGGCACGATGTCGTAGCTGACGTGCGAATACACCGGGCAGGCGACCTCGGGGGTNCCCGACTTGACGGCGATGACGAANCGCAGCAGCGCATCGGTGTCGTACGTCTGCGGGAAGCCCTTGCGGTCGGCCANGCCGCGCTGTTCNAGCACCGCGTTGGGCAGCAGGAACGAGTCGGTGGTCACCAGCGCCACGGTGGGATGGCCGCAACTGCGGCGCAGCAGCTCGGCCAGCAGCCGCGACACGGTCGTCTTGCCGACGGCCACCGATCCGGTGACGCCGAGCACGAACGGCGGCGTCGGCACGTCCAGGCGCAGGTACGTGTCCCACTCGCCCCACACCCGGTCGACCCCCCGCGCGAACCGCGTGATCAGCTCGGTGAGCGGGTGGTACACCTCGGCGACGTCGCTCTGGTCGGTCGGGTCGCCCAGGCCGCGCACCTGGTCGAGCACCTCGCGGGCCAGCGGTGCCGGCGTGGAGGCGGCCAGCTCCGCCCAGGCGCGGCGCGGCAGCTCGACGTACGGCCCCACGGCCGATGGGCTCATGGCATCTCCGTTCTCGGGCGCTGCTCATTGATCCCCTCAAGCCTGCCACACGCCCCCCGCCGGGTGCGCACAGTCCCAGACCTGTAGGCCCCGCTTGCTAAGGTGGACGCCATGTGCGGCATCATCGGCTACGTCGGCGACAAGGACGTCGTCCAGGTCATCCTGGACGGCCTGGCACGGCTGGAATACCGCGGCTACGACTCGGCGGGCATCGCCGTCGAGGCGGACGGCGTGCTGCACGTCGCCAAGCGGGCCGGCAAGCTCGCGAACCTTCGCGAACAGCTGGCGTCCACGCCCCTGCCGTCCAGCCACCACGGCATCGGCCACACGCGCTGGGCCACGCACGGCCAGCCGACCGACGCGAACGCGCACCCGCACCTGTCCGATGACGGACGGATCGCGCTGGTGCACAACGGCATCATCGAGAACCATGCGGCGCTGCGCGCCGATCTGGAGGCCCGCGGCATCGTGTTCGCCAGCCAGACCGACTCGGAGGTCGCGGCGCAGCTGCTGGGCGTCGAGCTGGCCGCGTGCGGCGACCTGACGCAGGCCATGCGCGCCACGTGCGGCCAGCTGGCCGGCGCGTTTACGCTGGTCGCGATCGACGCGCAGGATCCCGATCGCGTCGTGGCGGCCCGGCGCAACTCGCCGCTGGTCGTGGGCGTCGGGCAGGGCGAGAACTTCGTGGCGTCCGACGTGGCGGCGTTCATCGACCACACGCGCGAGGCCATCGAGCTGGGCCAAGACCAGGTGGTGACGATCACGCCGTCCAGCATCGACGTGACCGACTTCGACGGCCACCCCGCGACCACGCGCCGCTACCACGTCGACTGGGACGCCTCGGCCGCCGAGAAGGGCGGCTTCGACTGGTTCATGCGCAAGGAGATCTTCGAGCAGCCCCGCGCGATCGCCGACACGCTGCTGGGCCGCTACGACGAGCGCGGCCAGCTGACGTTGGACGAGGTGCGCATCGGCCCGGAGGAGCTGCGCCGGGCCGACAAGATCGTGATCATCGCGTGCGGCACGGCGTTCTACGCCGGCATGGTGGCCAAGTACGCGATCGAGCACTGGACGCGCGTGCCGTGCGAGGTCGAGCTGGCCAGCGAGTTCCGCTACCGCGACCCGATCATCGACTCGCGCACGCTGTGCGTGACGATCTCGCAGTCGGGCGAGACGATGGACACGCTGATGGCGATCCGGTACGCCCGCGAGCAGGGCGCCCGCGTGATCGCGATCTGCAACACGTACGGGGCGACGATCCCGCGCGAGTCGGATGCGGTGATCTACACGCACGCCGGCCCCGAGATCGGCGTGGCCTCGACCAAGGGCTTCACGACGCAGGTGGTGGCCTGCTACCTGCTGGGGCTCTTCCTGGCGCAGGTGCGGGGCACCAAGTACGGCGACGAGATCCGCGCCGTCGTGGCCGAGCTGGAGCAGTTGCCCGAGTACGTGCAGCAGGTGCTCGACCGCGCCGATGACACCTATGCCCTCGCCCGGGCCATGGTGGACGTGCAGGACTTCGTCTTCCTGGGCCGTCACGTCGGCTACCCGGCGGCGCTGGAAGGCGCGCTGAAGCTCAAGGAGCTGGCCTATCTGCACGCCGAGGGGTTCGCGGCCGGCGAGCTGAAGCACGGGCCGATCGCGATCATCGACTCGACGACGCCGGTGTTCGTGGTCGTGCCGCCGCAGGGCCGCGACCAGCTGCACGACAAGGTGGTCAGCAACATCCAGGAGGTGCGGGCCCGCGGCGCGCACACGGTGGTGTTGGTCGAGCGGGGGGACGAGTCGGTGGCTCCGTATGCGGACACGGTGATCGAGCTGCCGCGCGTCTCGACGCTGCTGCAGCCCGTGGTGGCGGTCGTCCCGCTGCAGCTGTTCGCCTGTGAGCTGGCCAGTGCGCTGGGCAACGACGTCGACCAGCCGCGCAACCTGGCCAAGTCGGTGACCGTGGAGTGAGGCGCGCCCTCTTCTCAGCGGGTTCCTAGTGAACGGATCAAACATGGCGCAAGGGTTTCGCGCACTAAGTCGGTATGACAAGCGGAGTTTCCGTTGCGGGTGATCTGTGGGCGAACAGTGTCCACACAGGCTTGACATCTACGTCATAACGCGGCAACCTGGTAAGGCCGCAAGAGAAGAGCGAGCAGAACACAAGTTGACTCCCCGTCGTTGTTGTGGGTGTTGGTGCCCTGCTCTTCCTCGTCTCCGTGTGCCCGCTGATCACTACCCGAGTGGCAACGGTACAACGACCAGGAGAAAATCAACCATGGCAGAAACCACCACGCTGGAGGGCTTTGACTGCCTCGCCGACACCGATCTGTTCGATGTCGACGGGGGCTGCTGCCTCCTCACGTATCTCATCGCCCTTTGCTGGACGCCCTGCAAGGTGACGAAGTGTTACACGCCGCCGACGTGCTACACGCCGCCGGCATGCACACCGAAGAACCCCTGCGTGAACCAGGGCTATTGCCCTCCGTAGTCTTCCATCTCCCAACAACCGACTCGGTGTGGCCGGGCCCCGCATGCGGGACCCGGCCACATTGTTTTCTGCGCGCATATTCCGGGCGGATCCCGCTGGTTGTGGGACGGGGCGCAAGCCGGTTCGGCACGATTCTTTGATGGCAAAAATAACGGACTGTCTCAGAGGATGTCGGCGGCGACACTTAAGAAACTTTCCAGCAGCTTGACACGGCGTCAAGCAGTGGTGACACTATAGGTACGCCAGTGATGGCACAGTCCCCGACCCAGGCTCCCCGTGTAATGGGCATGGACCCCGATTTCTGTGTCGTTATGCGCACACCGCAGACCGCCGTGGTCTTGGCATCTTCATAGAAGGAGAACAGATATGTCGGATCAGTTTGTCGAGCTCTCTGAGAGCGAATTGATGGATGTCGACGGTGGCCTGGTGTGCTGCCTGCTCGGCCTGGCGCTGGCCGCGGCCGCCGTGACGATCGTCGCGCCGGTCGTTGTGTCCGCCTTCTCGGGCATCCTCGGCAATGTCCCCAGTCTGCTCAATTCCATCGGGATCTCCGGTGGGACGATCACCTGGTGAGATGAGAGCATCGCGTCGCTGACGTGACATTCCGAGTGGCCGGGTCCCCGCATTGCGGGGACCCGGCCACTCGCGTTTCCATGCAATGCGTGGCCACGCATGGGGCGACCGACAAGGGGCCGGGGGGATCTGTTCGACGGGCGTCATGAGGGGGTGGTGCCACGGCATTGCGGCGGGCGTGTCCGGGTGTCATCGCGCCCAGCGCGTCCTCGTCCGGAACGGACTTCCGGCTGTGCTTCCTAAGAATCGGTGAACCGGGCGATGCGACGTCGGCAGGAGGGGTGTGGATGAGTGAGCAACGATGCCTCGGATGGATTCGATTCCATGAAAATAAACATTCGTCATAAAAACGCCAGTGGGCGTTCCTTCTGACGGGCCGACGACGACGATGTGGCGGTGACGGAGGATGTGCTCGGTCTTCAGCGTTGTTCCGGCAGCGTCGGCTGCGTGTTCGCTCTTCCCACAGCGAACACCTAACCCGCGGAAAGATGGCGCGGCAATGCGGACACGGGGGTGTCCATTCTGGTTTGACATTGGGGTGGTTGATCATCCAAGCTAGGGGAAGCTAATGGAGAAGAGAGGACCGGACACCGGACTCCCCGTCAAGCGGGTGTGGTGGTCGCTCTTCTTGTCTCTGTGTGCCCACTACCAGCCAAAGGGGCGGTGGTGACTGTGCAAGAGGAGAAGAACAATGTCGGATCAGCTCGTTGAGCTTACCGAGAGTGAACTGATGGACGTCGATGGCGGTCTGCTGATCGCGCTGGGGACCCTGGGCATCGGCCTGGCCGCCCTGGTTGGCAACAGCATCGTCAACTCCATCATCGCGTTCCAGCAGTCCAATGGGATCTACGCGTACAACAACAGTGGCATCATCAACGGCAACCTGCTGTACAACCTGGGGTTGTGACGTAACGGCCTGAGGTATCCTCGTGATGGCCGGGTTTCGCGCGTGCGAACCCGGCCATCTCTGTCGTGTGGTCCGAAGCGCTTCGTGCCTTCGTGTGCAATGTTGGCTGTGAGTTTCTCAGCTGAACTGCGCTTATCCGCGCCTTCTCGCGGCGCGAAAGTTTCTCGTTTCTCAGAATGCCTCGAATTGGGGTGAGGTGGCGGTACGAACTGGGCTCGGGTGTCCATTTCAGTTTGACATTGCAGCGGTTGATCGTTCAGGCTAGAGGAAGCTAATGGAGAAGAGAGGGCCGAACACCGGACTCCCCGTCAAGCGGGTGTGGTGGTCGCTCTTCTTGTCTCTGTGTGCCCGCCACCAGCCAAACGGGCGGTGGTGATCGTGCAGAAGGAGAAGAACAATGTCGGATCAGCTCGTTGAGCTCACCGAGGATCAACTGTTGGACATCGATGGCGGCGGCATCACCGGCCTGCTGCAGACCACGTTCGGCGTGGTTGTGCTCGGTGGCATCGCCACTGCGGCCAGCATCGTGCTGCAGGCCGTCGGCGCCAAGATCGCGCTCGACAAGCAGCTGGGCCTGCTTCCGCAGGACTTCGGCATCGCGACCTCGTTCTGAGATCGCATCGCTGGGGTGGCTGGGTTTCCGCAAGGGCGGAACCCAGCCGCTTCTGCGTACGGGGCGGGTACGCCCTATGCCTCACTCGAGGGTCACAGCCACGAATACGCCCGATGCCCTTGACAACGGCCGTTTGGGCGGCGAGGCTGGAAGGAGCTAGTGGAGAAGAGAGGGCCGGACACCGGACTCCCCGTCAAGCGGGTGTGGTGGTCGCTCTTCTTATCTCTGTGTGCTCACCATGCGCCAGGGTGGCCGTGGTGCTCTAGCAGAAGGAGATATATATGACTGACCAGTTTGTCGAACTGGCCGAGGATGATCTGCTCGCTCTCGACGGCGGCGCCGTGTTGACGCTGACGCTGGGCAGCCGGTTCAACCTCGTGCTGAATCTGCCGCAGGCTGTGGACAACGCGATCCAGGGCTTCTCGTTCGTGGTTGCGCCGAAGGTTTCCAGCCTGTGGCTTCCGTTCACCTTCAGTCTGGCCACTTCGTAGTGGTGCAGGCTGACTGAGGCCGAATGGCTGGGTTCCGCGTCGCCGGAGCCCAGCCATTCCTCTGTCATCAGCTGTAGATTCGTGTGTTATTTCTGTGTGTGGGTGCGACGAGGCGACACACATGATTTCTGGGACAAACGGAGGGTTCGCCTTGACATCGGGCGGCGCGTCCGCCAATCTAGAGGAAGCTAAAGGAGAAGAGAGGGCCGGACACCGGACTCCCCGTCAAGCGGGTGTGGTGGTCGCTCTTCTGATCTCTCCGTGCTCGCCGTCGGTCAAGGTGACCGCGGCGATTTGGCAGAAGGAGATAGAAAATGACGGATCAGTATGTCGGGTTCGATGAACTCACCGACGACGATCTGATGGACGTGGACGGCGGCATCCTGTGCTGCTGCCTGCTGGGCGCGCTGGTCGTTGGCGCATTGGCGGTTGGCGGGCTGTGCCTGCTGGGCGCCGCTGCCGTTGCGATCAGGCCACCCGTCACCACGACCACCTCGTGCACCTGCAACTGCGGTTCCTACAACCCCGTTTGCCCGGCGTAAGAGGTCGACAGCTCAACCGCTGCCAGAACGGCTGGACGATGGCTGGGTTCCGCATCCGCGGAGCCCAGCCATCGCCGTTGTCAGGGGACTTGTCCCCGGCACGGCGGGGTTCGCTGCCGCATCCCGCGTGCCGTGCGGTCGGCGCCGTCCGTCCGCACCATGTTTGCGTTTATCGCCCGGATCAGGCATGTGGTGTTTATGCAGAATGGTCCGGTAGGCTAGGGGTCACGTGACGAAGAAGCGTCGTACGGCTCCCCGTCTGGCTGAAATCCCCGCAGCCCTGAATTGCCTGCGGCGTCCTTGTGCTCACGCCCCGAGGGAGGAGTGGACGACGTGGCTCGCCTGTACTGTGTCCGGCAACGGGACGAAACTGACTGTGGCGCGGCCTGCCTGGCGACGATCTGCCAGCAGTACGGGTCGAAGCAGCCGCTGGGCCGTGTCCGTGCCATTGCGGGGACGGACAAGATGGGCACCTCGGCGTTCGGCCTTGTCAAGGCCGCCGAACAGCTGGGATTTTCGGCGCGCGGCGTCCGCGGGTCGATGGAGGCGTTGCTGAAGGCCGATGGGCTGCCGCTGCCTGCCATCGCGCACATGGTCACGCCCGAGGGCATGCTGCACTACGTCGTCATCCAGCGCGTCAAGAATGGCGTCATCACGATCGCCGACCCGGGGCGCGGCCTGCGCAAGCTGACGTCCGACGAATTCGCGAAGATGTGGACGGGCGTGCTGATCATCCTGGCGCCGGCCACGGACGGCGTCGTCCAGGGCCCGGGCGAGGAGTCGACGCTGCGGCGGTTCGTCGGGTTGCTGAACGGGCAGGGCAAGTTCCTGGCGCTGATGACCGTCGCGTCCGCGCTGATCACGGTGATCGGCATCGTCTCCGCCTTCTACTTCAAGGTCATCATCGACGACATCGTGCCCGGCGGGCTGCGCAGCACGCTGGTGACGCTGTCGCTCGGGCTGCTCGGCATGTACCTGATCAACCAGCTGCTGCAGGCCGCGCGCTACCAGCTGGTGCTGCACCTGCAGCAGCGCATCGACATCCCGCTGGTGCTCGGCTACTACAACCACGTCGTCGGGCTGCCCATGTCGTTCTTCGGCACCCGGCGCACCGGCGAGATCATCACGCGCTTCTCGGACGCGTCGCGCATCCAGACGGCGCTGACCGGCGCCACCGTGACGGTGTTCGTCGACGTGATCATGTCGATCGTCAGCTGCATCGTGCTGGCCACGCAGGACAAGATGCTGTTCCTGATCTCGCTGGTCATCGCGGTCGGCAACATCATCCTCGGCCTCGTGATGCTGCGCCCGCTGCGCAAGCTCAACATGGAGATGATGGAGAGCAACGCCCAGGTGACGTCGCACTTCGTCGAGACCATCTCGATGGCCGAGACCGTCAAGGCCTACAACGCGCAGGACATCGTCAAGAACAAGGCCGACTCGCTGTACGTCTCGTTCCTGCGCATCATCTTCCGGTTCGGGCAGTGGCAGAACATGCAGTCGGTGGTCAGCGGCGGTCTGCGCAGCATCGGCACGCTCGTCGTGATGTGGGTCGGCACGGTGCGCATCCTCGACAACGACTTCACGATCGGCGGCCTGGTGGTGTTCACCTCGCTGCTCAGCTACTTCCTCGATCCCGTCCAGCGTCTCATGGGCCTGCAGCCCGACCTGCAGAGCGCGGCCGTCGCGGCACGGCGCCTGTCGGACGTCCTCGTGCTCGACCCGGAGGTCGTCGAGTCGGAGACGCAGATCGATCTCAAGCGCATCGACCAGCCGATCGTGCTCGACAACGTCGACTTCCGCTACGGCACGCGGCAGAAGGTGCTGGAGCAGGTGTCGCTGACCATCCCGCCGGGCAAGACCGTCGGCCTGGTCGGCGAGTCCGGCTCGGGCAAGACGACCATCGCCAAGCTGCTGCTCAAGTTCTACGCGCCCGAGGGCGGCCTGATCCGGTTCGGCGACATGGTGTCCGAGGACATCAGCGCCGAATCGCTGCGCGAGCGCATCGCGTACGTCGCGCAGGACACCGGCTTCTTCTCGGGCACCATCGAAGAGAACCTGAAGCTGGCCAAGCCGGAGGCGACGCCCGAAGAGATGATCCAGGCCTGCCAGATCGCACAGGCCCACGATTTCATCGCCGCCATGCCGGCCCGCTACCAGTCGTATCTGGAAGAGGGCGCGGCCAACCTGTCCGGCGGGCAGCGCCAGCGTCTGGCCATCGCCCGCGCGCTGCTGCGCGGGGCCGACATGCTGATTCTGGACGAGGCCACCTCGAACATGGACTCGATCTCGGAGCGGGCCGTCTCGGAGACCATCCACCGCCTCGGCTCCGGGGTGACCAGCCTCGTGATCGCGCATCGGCTGTCCACCGTGGTGGCCTGCGACATCATCTACGTGATGCGGGCCGGCCGCATCGTCGAGTCCGGCACGCACTCCGAGCTGCTGACCCAGGGGGGCGCGTATGCGCAGCTGTGGCAGGCGCAGTCGCCCGTGCCGGTGACGCAGGCCGCCGCGCAGTCGCTGGGGTACGGCGTCCAGCCCGCGATTCCCGCGTCCCGCCCGGTCGTGCCTCGGAAGACCATCGCGCGCCCGATCCCGACCACGACGCCCGCCCAGACCGCGGTGCTGCCCACCCAGACTGCGGTGCTGCCCGCCCAGGCCGCGCCGCGCCCCGTCCGGACGACGC
>WRGV01000020.1 GCA_009787035.1 Propionibacteriaceae bacterium
TGGCCGCGGCGCACGCTCGCGTCGCGCAGGTAGCCCAGCAGCAGGGTCGAGTTGCGGGAGTCGAGGGCGCCCGTCGGCTCGTCCGCGAAGATCGCCGCGGGCTGGGTCATTAGGGCGCGGGCGACCGCGACGCGCTGCTGCTCGCCGCCGGACAGCTGGCTGGGCAGGTGGTCGAGCCGACCCTTCAGGCCCAATGACCCGGTGACTTCGTCAAACAGCTGTTGGTCGGGCTTGCGTCCGGCCAGCTGCAGCGGCAGGACGATGTTCTGCCGCGCCGTGTGCGTGGGCAGCAGGTTGAACGACTGGAAGATGAAGCCGACCTGGTCGCGGCGCAGCCGGGTCAGGTGCGCGTCGTCCAGGGTCTCCAGGCCGACCCCGCCGAGCTCGATGTGGCCGCTGGTGGGCTTGTCCAGCCCGGCCAGGCAGTGCATCAGCGTCGACTTGCCCGACCCGGACGGGCCCATGATCGCCGTGAACGACCCCTTCATGAAGTCGGCCGTGACGCCGTCCAATGCCCGCACCGCCGTGTCGCCGGCGCCGTAGACCTTCACCAGATCCACCGCGGCGGCGGCGTACTCGGCCGCCCGCGCGGCGCGCGCTGGAGGCGTCGTTGCGGCGGCATAGTCAGCATCCATGGCACAAACCCTACCAACCACCTCCGACGCCGACGGGGGCGCGGCTTGCCCTGCGGCCGTCCCTAATCGGACACGCCGAGCGCGTGGCGGAAGGCGGCGCTGAGCTCGTCCCAGCTCGGGCCGGCGGCGATCGTGTCGGGGCGGACGCGCGCCTGTTGCACGCCGAATTCGTGGACGATCCAGGCGTCCCATTCGGGGATCGGCTCCGAGCTGAGCGCGCGCGGCGTGCGGGCCTTCATTGCCACGAGTTCTGCAAGGGACGCCTGCATGTCCGGTTCGAGCGTGGCCTGGGCCAGCTCGGCCAGCGGCACCGGCGGCGGCGCCTCGTGCCGGGCGACCCAGCGGCAGGCCAGCAGCAGCCGGATGACGAACAGGTAGCGCTTGGGCACCGCGGGGCCCGAGATGGGCCGGGTCGTCCAGTTCTTGATGGCCATGCCGAGGTAGTGGTGGCGCATCGGCCACGGCTGGTAGCAGCGCAGCAGCAGCGGGCGCAGCTGTTCCCATTCCGGGCTGGTGCGGTAGACCGTCGGCGCCACGAGCCATTCGATGAGCGTCGGGTTCGACACGTGCGCCAGGCGCAGCGCCTTGATCAGGTCCCAGCCGGTGATGTCGAAGATCGAGGACGATTCATCGGTGATCGTGTCGCGCACCTTGTCGAGCCGCAGATATCCGGGCAGGGGGCGCGCGTAGACGAAGCGCACGTCGTAGTCGCTGTCCGGGCTGGGGAAGCCGCCGGCCCGGCTGCCGGCCTCGACGGCGTAGAGCACGCGTATGCCCCAGCGCTGCTCCAGTCCGTCCAGACGCTCGCCGATGATCTGCATCGTGTCGGTGGCCGGGGAGGTCAGCGCGGAAGATGCAACGGTGTGGGTCGGACCGACGGAGGGCAGCGTCGCGTCAGATGAGCCGTCGGTCACGCTCATGGGGTCAGTCTAGCGTGGCGCTTGGGAGCTGTGTCCCAGGTTGGCCCCATCTTTCGTGATGCGATCCGTTTCCGGATCGTCTCCCTGTTCGGTGAGAATTCTGTCCATCGTGTGGACGCATGCGGTGCTGCGGTACATTGAACGCATCGAGGAAGGTCAGTTCATGTCCAACGATTTCGCACAGCCACCAGCCTCACCGGTGCCGGCATCCCCACAGCCGGTCCCGCCGGCGGCCACGCCGCCGAGCTCGCCCATGGTCCCGCCGCCGCCTCCGTACCAGGCCGCGGGGCAGTACCCGCCCTACGGCGCGACGCCCGCGGGACAACCCCTTCCCCCCATGGCGCAGCCGGCGAACCTGTGGGGTCAGCAGAACACCGGCCCGATCATGCCGCCGTACGCCGTCCAGCCCGGCGCGTACCCGCCGGGATACGCGGCCCCGCCGGCCCCCGCTTCGTCCACCCCATCGGAACCGTCCCCGTGGATGCAGCCGACCTATTGGGTGCCGAAGCTGCCGGTCATCGCGATCATCGTGCTCGCCGTGTGCGTGGTCGGCGGCATCGTGTCGCTGATCTTCAATCTGAGCAACACCGCGGGCTATGTCGATGGCCCAGCGCGAGCGTACGCGGGCCTGTCCAGCCTCATCGGCGACATCGTCTACGGCATCGCCGCCTGTGCGCTGATCATGGGGTTCGCCCACCTGATCGACGTGGTCACCAAGAAGCACAAGGACGACGCGGACGCGTAGTTTCCCGGCGCGGCTACGGCAGATAGATCCGCTGCACGCGCGGGTTGATGGTGCTGGTGACCTCGTAGTGGATGGTCTGGGCGACGCGGGCGAGCTCGACCGCGCTGATGCGGGCATCGCCCTGCGCGCCGAGCCACACGACTTCGTCCCCGACCCGTGCGGGTGGGACGTCCGCGTCGGTCACCGGGCCCAGATCGAGCATCGTGAGATCCATGCAGACCCGCCCCGCGACCGGGCGGCGGCGTCCGCCGACCAGCATGCAGCCGGTGTTGCTGTTGAGGCGTGAGAAGCCGTCGGCGTAGCCGACCGGCACGGTGGCGATCCAGGTGTCTGCGGGCGCCGTCCAGGTGCGTCCGTAGCTGACGGTCTGCCCGGCCGGCACGATCCGCAGCGCGACGACCTCGCTGACAAGCGACATCACCGGCGCCAACTCGACGGGGACGGACGTGTCGGCGTCCGGCGGGTTGCCGTACAGCATCGAGCCGGGACGCACCATGGTCAGGCCGTCCAGCGGATGCCGCAGCACGGCGCCGGAGTTGGACGCGTGCACGAGCGGCACGGGCGGCAGGCTGAGGGACGAACGCGCGTCCTGCACCTGCGCGACGGCGGCGGCGAACCGGGCGAGTTGGGCGCGGGTGAACCCGTCCCCCTCGGCGGTGTCGCTGACCGGCAGGTGCGTGAAGATGCCCTGGTGATCGAGGTGATGACAAGCGGCGATGCTCCGCGCGAGCCGTGCGGCTTGCTCCGGTTCGCAGCCCAGCCGCCGCATGCCGGTGTCGATGCTGAGGTGCACGTGGACGGTGACACCGGCCCGCGCGGCCGCGGCTTCGGCGGCCTCGATGGTGATGGTGTCGGTGACCGTGAGCGCCAGGTCGATGGCTACGGCGGCGTCCAACTCTTCGGGGAAACAGGGCGACAGCTTCAGAATCGGCAGCCGCACGCCCGCGTCCCGCAGCGCCATCGCCTCGGGCACCGTGGCGACGCCGAGCCAGTCGACCAGACCCTGTTCCTCCAGGAAACGACTGATCGGGACGGCGCCGTGTCCGTACGCGTTCGCCTTGACGGCCGCCAGCAGCGCGCGGTCGGGCCCGATGATGCGCCGGGTCTGGGCGACGTTGTGGGCGAGCGCCTCCAGGTCGATCCGGGCGCAGGTCGCATAGAGCATGGATCAATCCTAGGTGGTCGCCTCGCGTAGGCTTATTGCCATGATTGACCCGAAGCTGTTGCGTACCGATCCGGATCTGCTGCGCCGTTCGCAGGCCAAGCGCGGCGAGTCCGTGGAGCTGGTCGACCAGGCGATCGCCGCCGACGAGGAGCGCCGCGCCGCGATCGGCGCGTTCGAGGCGTTGCGCGCACAGCAGAAGGAACAGGGCAAGCTGGTCGCCAAGGCCAAGGGTGACGAGAAGGCGGCGCTGCTGGCCGCGACCAAGCAGCTGGCGGTCGACGTCAAGGCCGCGCAGGCCCGTGTGGACGAGGGCGAGGCGGCATTCGACCTGGTCATGAAGCAGTTCGGCAATATCGTGATCGAGGGCGTGCAGGCCGGCGGCGAGGACGATCTCTACGTCGTCGAGACCGTCGGCACCCCGCGCGACTTCGAGGCCGAGGGCTTCGCGCCCCGCGACCACCAGGAGATCGGCGAGCTGCTCGACGGCATCGACATCCCGCGCGGCACGAAGGTCTCGGGCAGCCGGTTCTACTTCCTCAAGGGCCAGGTGGCCCGCCTGGAGTTCGCGCTGATCCAATACGCCCTCGACAAGGCAACACAGTTCGGCTTCACGCCGATGATCGTGCCGGCGCTGGTCAAGCCGTCGGCCATGGAGGGCACCGGCTTTCTGGGGCAGGCCGCGCAGGACGTCTACCACCTCGACCTGGATGATCTCTATCTGGTGGGCACCGCCGAGGTGGCGCTGGCCGCGTACCACAGCGACGAGATTCTGGACGCCGACGCGCTGCCGCTGCGCTACGCGGGCTTCTCGCCGTGCTACCGGCGCGAGGCGGGCAGCTACGGCAAGGACACCCGCGGCATCTTCCGCGTGCACTGGTTCGACAAGTTCGAGATGTTCGTCTACTGCCGTCCCGAGGACGCCGAGGCCGAGCACGCCAAGCTGCTGGGCTACGAGAAGGATTTCATCTCGTCGCTGGGCATTCCGTTCGAGGTTTTGGACGTCGCCGCGGGGGATTTGGGCTTGTCGGCCGCGCGCAAGTACGACTGCTACGGCTGGGTGCCGAGCCAGGGCCGCTACCGCGAGATCACGTCGACGTCCAACTGCTCCGAATTCCAGGCGCGGCGGCTGAACATCCGCATGCGCGACGCCGACGGCGTGCAGCCGCTGGCCACGCTCAACGGCACGCTGTGCGCGATGGCCCGCATGATCATCGTCATCCTGGAGAACAACCAGCAGGCGGACGGCTCGGTCGTCGTCCCTGAGGTGCTGCGGGCGTATATGGGCGGTACCGAGCTGCTGACCCCGGTCGCCGTGTAACTGTCCACACTGTGGGCATACACGGCCTTGTGGCCGCGCGGCGCTTGACTGTTCGCACAGGGCGTGATACGACTGGAGCAATTCAAACAAGCGACTCCGAACGCTTTGACTCCCCGTCACATTCGGAATACATGGAGGATTCCCCGTGAAATCACATATTAGTGCCCAAATGCGTGCCATTGCATTGATGGCCGCAGCGGCGATGGCAGCCGCATTTATCGCAGTGACACCGAGTTTCGCTCAAGCAGCAGACTCATCCGCAGATCCAGTCGCCGACGCGCTGGCCGCATCGGGCAGCGATTACACCTGCCCGGGTTCGACCGGCTTGCCGTCCGGTTTCCAGATCGATCCGTCCATGATCGCCGCCGAGCTGCGGGCGATCCCCGGCGATGACGGCGTCTCGGCGACCGCGCAGGTGAAGATCACGTACGCGGGCATCAACATTCCCTACGTCCCGGTGTACTTCGCGGTCTCCGGCGCCGCCCAGCTCGCGTCCGCCGCGGGCGAGACCGGCGAGGCCGGCACGCCGGTGGTGGCCTGCACCGATTCGACCGGCGTGGCCACGGTCACGATCAGCGACAACGCGCCCGAGACGATCACGGTCGCGGCCGCGTCCGAGGGCTACAGCGTGCCGCCCACCGACGGCGTCCAGGTGACGTTCACCCCGCCGGCCCCGGCCGCCACCGTCATCACGTCCGCCGACGCCACCGAGGTGGCGGGCACGGCGCAGCCGAACGCCTCGGTGGAGGTCGGCTTCCCGGACGGTTCGACCGAGACCACCACCGCGGACGCGTACGGCGCCTGGTCGACGGCCTGGCCGTCCGGCCTTCAGCTGTGCGGCACGGTGACCGCGACGGCCACGCTGACCGCATCCGAGGGCGGCGCGACCGTCGCCGCCGAGCCGCACGACGCCGGCAGCTGCGTGATTCCCGCACCCACCTATGCGGGCGCGCTGACGGTGCCGAGCGAGGATGCGACCGTGGGTGACACGGTGAGCGCATCGGCGACGGTGACCGAATCCGATGCCCCGGCTGCGGACGTNCCCGTGACGTTCACGGTGACGGGCCAGGCCGTGCTGGCGGGTCCGGACGGGGCCGCGGCAGGCCAGTCGGTCACGGTGAACACGGGTGCGGACGGCGTCGCGCAGGTCAGTGTGACCGACGCGAACGCCGAGGACGTGCAGCTGTCGGCCGCGCTGGACGACGGCACGCAGCTGCAGAATTCGCCCGCCACGATCCGGTTCGCGGCCGCCACGGTCCCGACCCTGCCGACGGTGATCACCTCGGCCAACGCCGACGGCGTCGCGGGCACGGCCCAGCCGAACGCCTCGGTCACGATCGGCTTCCCCGACGGCTCGACCCAGACCACGTCCGCGGACGCGAACGGCGCCTGGCAGACGGCCTGGCCGTCCACGCTGACGGTGTGCGGCACGGTGACTGCGACGGCCACGCTGGCCGAGTCCGACGGCGGCGCGACCGTTCCCGCCCAGCCGTTCGACGCCGGCACCTGCCCGGCGCCGACGCCGACCTACACCGGCGTGCTGTCCACCCTGGTGGACACGGCGTTCGTGGGCACCGCGGTGAACGCGTTCGCCACGGTGACGGTCGACGGCGCGCCGGCGCCCGGCATCCAGGTGGTCTTCACGGTCGACGGGCAGGCCATGCTGCAGGCGCAGGACGGCACCCAGGCCATGGGCCAGACGCTGACCATGAGCACGGACGCGTCCGGCGTCGCCACGGTCACCGTCACCGACAACGTGGCGGAGACCGTGACCGTGTCGGCCACGGACACGAACGGGAACCCGCTGACGGGCTCCCCGGCCACCGTGACGTTCGGGTCGCAGTCGCCGATCTCGGAGCCGACCGTCATCGTGACCGCCGGATCCGGCGGCGTGGTGGGCACGGCGGCCGCCGGTTCCTCGGTCGCGGTCACCTTCCCGGACGGTTCCGTGGAGTACACGACCGCGGACGACGCCGGTGCCTGGTCGGTGGCATGGCCGTCGACCCTGCCGGTGTGCGGCTCCGTGAACGCGGTGGCGACCCTCAACGACGTGCCGCAGGCGGCCGACGCGTATGACGCGGGCACCTGCCAGGTATCGCTGACGGCGCCGGTCGTCACGACGCCGGTCAACGGCACCACGACGAGCAACACGCGGCCGACGTTCGCCGGCACGGGTGCGGTTGCGGGCAACCAGGTCAGCGTCGTCGAGAACGGCACGGTTTGGTGCCTGGCCACGGCGAACAGCGCCGGTGCCTGGTCGTGCACGCCGTCCTCGGCGATGGGTGCCGGCGCGCACACGGTGCTGGTGGCGCAGACCGATGCGGCCGGCAACCTGTCGCCGTCCACAACCGTCACGTTCACGGTGGGTTCTTCGACGAACTGCTGCGTGTGGCACCCGGTCTACAAGCCGGTGACAGTGTGGTATCCGTCGCCGCTGCGCATCTTCTGGATGCCGGTGCGCATCGGATTCGGCCTGTTCCTCTACGGAATGCGGGTGTTCTTCATCTAGCGCCGGGCACAGATGTGCGATGCGGCCGTGGGGCGGTGATGCACCGTCTCACGGCCGCATTGTTTCGCGGCCGCGTAGGGAGTGTTATCGTTGCGGCGTTGGGACAACGAAGGACGCAACAATGGATCGCAATCCGCAGTTTTTCAGGGTCGATGACGACATGACCGGAATTCCGGGCCCAGCCCGCAATCTGATCGGTTACGGCGAACATCCGCCGGTGGTGCGCTGGGCCGACGGCGCGACAGTGGCAATCAACATCGTCGTCAACGAGGAGGAAGGGTCGGAGAAGACCTATCCCATGGGTGACGGCATGAACGACGAGATGTACGAGATGCCCTGGCATGTGGATGGGCAGCGCGATCTGGCGGTCGAGTCGATGTACGAATACGGCGCCCGCGCCGGCATCTGGCGTCTGTTCCGCGTGTTCGACACGGCCGGTGTGCCGGCGACCATCTTCGGTGCCGCGGTGGCGCTGCAGCGCAATCCCGCGGTGGCGCGCAAGATTGTCGAGCGGGGGGACGACGTGGTGGGCCACGGTTTCCGCTGGTCGAACCACTACGAGATGAACCGCGACGAGGAACGCGAGGCGATCAACAAGGCCATCGCGTCGATCACCGCCTCGGTCGGGCGCCGTCCGGTTGGCTGGTACTGCCGCGAGATGAGCGTCAACACGCGCGAGCTGTTGGTCGAAGAGGGCGGTTTCCTGTACGACTCCGACTATTACGGCGACGACCTGCCTTTCTGGACGACGATCGAAGGCAAGAAGCATCTGGTCGTCCCCTATTCGCTGGTCGTGAACGACGCTCGGTACATCATGGGCATGGGTTACGGCAGCCCGCAGCATTTCTTCGAGACGGCGAAGGCCACGCTCGACCGGCTGCGCCACGACGGCGACAATGCCGGCCGCATGATGTCGATCGGCCTGCATCCGCGCATCACCGGGAACCCGGCGCGTTCGGACGGCCTGGCCCGCTTCATCGACTACGCGCAGCAGTTCGACGATGTGGCATTCATGCGCCGCGAGGATATCGCCCGCACGTTCATCGAGCAGGTGCCCGCCGAGTAGGCCCAGGGAGGCAACGAGATGTCCAACGATGCAGTGCGGGCCGATGTGGCCGTGGCGGGCGATGAGCCGCTGAAGCGCGACCTCAAGGCGCGCCATTTGACGATGATCTCGATCGGCGGGGTCATCGGCGCCGGCTATTTCCTCGGCGCCGGCGGTGCCATCCAGATGGCCGGCCCGGCCGTCGTCATCGCCTATTTCGTGGGCGGTTTCGTCACCATTCTCGTGATGACGCTGCTGTCGGAGATGGCGGTCGCGATGCCGGTCGCCGGGTCGTTCCAGGTGTATGCGTCGAAGACGCTGGGTCGCGGCGCCGGATTCGTCACCGGGTGGACGTACTGGTTCGCCTTCCTGATCGGCCCGGCTTCCGAGACGATCGCGGCCGGCACGTTCCTGCACCTGTGGTTCCCCGTCGTGCCGATATGGGTGTTCAGCCTGGTGGTGGCCGCGTTGATGACGGTGGTGAACATCATCGGCGTGCTGGTGTTCGGCGAGGTCGAGTTCTGGCTGAGTCTGATCAAGGTGGTGGCGCTGGTTGCATTCATCGTCTGGGGCTGCATCGCGGTGTTCGGCCTGCACATCGAGTCGGCGAATTTCTCGAATCTGTGGGGCGCGAGCAGCAGCCCGTCCGGATTTGCGCCGATGGGCGTCGCCGGCGTGGTGGGCGCAATGCTGATCGTGTTCTTCTCGTACGGCGGCACCGAGGCCATCGGGACGGCCGCGGAGGAAAGCCACAATCCGGCCCGCGACATTCCGCGGGCGCTGACCGGCACTGTCGTCCGCATTGTCGTGCTGTATGTCATCTCGATCGGCGTGCTGATCATGGTGGTGCCGTGGGAGAAGCTCGGCATTTCGTCCAGCCCGTATGTCGATGCGGTGACCGCGCTGGGCGGTCCGGTATTCGGCAATATCATGAACTTCGTCGTGTTGACCGCCGCGCTGTCGTGCATCGACACGGGCGTGTATGCGACCTCGCGCATGCTGTATTCGCTGTCGCGTGACCACTACTTCCCGGCCGTCTTCTCGCGGGTGAACGAGAAGCGCAAGGTGCCGGTGGTCGCGGCGGCGACGTGCTGCGCGGTGCTGTTCCTCGGCGCCCTGTGCGCGTATTTCTGGAACAGCGCCTATCTGTGGTTGGCGGGTGTTTCCGGCTTCGGATTCCTGTTCGCCTGGCTCATGATCGTGCTCAGCCAGCCCGGAATGCGCAAGATCGTGCTGCGCGACAATCCGTCCGCCCTGAAGTGGAAGGCGCCGTTCACGCCGTGGATCCAGTACCTGGCCGTGCTGCTGATCGTGCTGGTCTTCGTCGGGCAGTTCTTCATCGACGGCGGCTGGAAGACGATGCTCGCCGGAGGCGTCTGGCTCGTGATCGCGATCCTGTACTACGTGTTCGTGGCGCGCCGGTCGCTGGCCCGGGCCGGTGCCGTCTAGCCGCGGGCTCGCACGGCCGCGACGGCGTCCGCCATCGCCTGGACGCGGCTCGGGTCGGTGACCTCGACGCGGTCGTCGCCGCCGCCGGGGCCCGCGCCCGGGCCGGACAGCACGACGATGCCCATGGCCGAGGTGTGGACGGCGTCCACGCCCGTCGCGGCCAGCGTCTCCAGATCGTGCGGACGGACGTGCCCGCCGGCCTGGATCTCGATGCGTCCGGCGGCCTGCCGCACGGCCTTGGCGATCACGGGCGCGCCATCGGCGGCGCGCGCGGCCCCGCCCGAGCTGAGGATGCGGGTGCAGCCCAGCTCGACCAGCGCCTCCAGGCCGCGTTCGGCGCGGCCCAGGCCGATCAACACGTCGAAGGCCCGGTGGAACACGATCTGCGCCGCCGGGTCGACGCCGCGCGCGGTGTCGCGGATGCGCGCGACGGCGTCCGCATCCACGGTCGCTCCGGGCGTCAGGGCGCCGAAGACCACGCCGGCCGCCCCGGCGCGCATGGCGACCTCGGTGTCGCGCGCCATGGCCGCCAGCTCGTCGGCGTCGTACTCGAACGGGCCCGGACGGCAGCGCACCATCACCAGCGTGGGTAGCCCGATGGCGACGGTCTGCTCGATGATGCCGGGCGAGGGAGCGATGCCTCCCGTGGGGCCCAGGGCGGCGCACAGTTCCACCCGATCGGCGCCGACGGCGCGGGATACGCGCGCCCCGGCGACACTCTGGACGGCGAACTCCAAAGCCAACCCGGCGTTGCTCATGCCACCAGTGTGACACGTGCCGCATTGGCGGGTCTAGGTGGACGGCTCATTGGCGCAGGGGTGGCAGCCGATGGGTGCCGGTCTGGTTGACCAGGGCGCGTTGGCCGGCCGCGGTGGTCCACACGTGGGCTCCCCGGTAGGCGACGTCCAGGCGGAATCCGGCGTGGGTCTTCGCGCGGTGCCAGCCGCGGGGTTCGGGGATGAGGTTGGACGGGCGCGTCTGGCCTTTCCCGCCGCGCATCCATTCTTGGATGTGGTCCTTGTCTTGGTGGCGTGACTCCTGGGAGCCCCAGGGCACCTGGACGTACGGGTGCGACATGAGGACGTGTTCGGCGATCCGGTCGGGGATCTCGTACGGGTCGACCGTGATGTCCTGGGCCAGGTTCAGCACCTGGGTGACGCGGACTGTCGAGCCGGCGGTCAGATTGTGCAGCTGGTCGAGCAGGACCGGGCCGATGCCTTCGACGCGGGCGACCTCGTCCGGGTTGGTGATGCTGTCCTGGTAGACGTGCACGTACAGCTGCGTGCGCGGGGCGAGCGACTTGGCGACCACATCGGCGGCGGCGAGCAGCTTCTGCGCTTCCGTTTCTGTCGTGGGTGCGCCGTCCCAGCCGGTGTGGATACCGAGGATCTGGACCACTTTGCCCGGATTGGCGAGCATGCCCAGCGCGGTGGCCCGGCGCCGGTCCAGGCCCGCGGTGTCGCCGTTGAGTGCCAGTTTCCCACAGAGGAGCCGCACCGTGTCCTCCACCAGCAGGGCGTCCCTGGTGTCGAGGCGGGCCAGCAGCCACGATGTTTGCTCATCGGCGGGG
>WRGV01000021.1 GCA_009787035.1 Propionibacteriaceae bacterium
GTCGGCCGGGCCGGGGCGGTCCGTGGTGGCCGGGGCCGTGGGCATCGGCGGGTTCGAGGACGTGTGGATGAGCCGCGACTGCGCCCCGCGCACGGCCAGCTCGTCGCAGATCCGGTCGGACAGCGTGCCGTCGGTGACCAGGAACGTCAGGCCGGCCAGCGTGTCCGGCGCGGCCTGGAACGGGTAGTCGCTGCGCACATACGTCAGGCGTGCGACCGGGACGTTCGGCACGCCCGGGATGATCGGGGTCGTCGGCGTGGACGGGGCGGTCGCGGCGGCTCCCGGCAGCGTCGCTTCGGCGGGCGCCGTGGGCGTCGCGGCATCCGGGACCTCGACGGGCGCACTGTCAAAAGGGGACGGAACCTTGTCCGCCTGCGGGCTTGCGGGTGCCGGGGCCTGGTTCACCTGGGTGTTCGCGGGTGCCGGGGTCTTGTCCGCCTGCGGGCTCGCGGGCGTCCCCGACGTGGTCTGCTCGGCCATCGACTGCAGCCACTCGACCATGCCCTGCAGCGTGCGGATGTTGGACAGCGTCTCCAGCACCTGTGTCGTGTCGGCGTCGACGCTCTGCGCCTGCGTCAGGTCGATCTTCTCGCCCAGCGCCCCCATGATCTCCAGGCGCTTGATCGAGTCGATCGACAGGTCGGCCTCCAGGTCCATGTCCATGCCGAGCATGTCGACGGGGTAGCCGGTCTTCTCCGAGACCACGCCGACGATGATGTCCTTGAGCTGGTCGGCGTCCAGGTCGTCGAGCGTGGGCAGCGTGCTCGCACCGGACGCGGGGACGGACGCCGCTGCCGGGGCGGCTGGCGCGGCCGACCCGGCCAGCTGCGCCGCCAGGCCCATCCTCGGGGCGGGGGCGGCCGGAGCCGGTTGCGGTGCGGCGGGGGCCGGTTGCGGCGCGGGTGCGGCCGGAGCGGGCGGCACGTAGGCGACCGGGGTCGGCGGGACGTAGGCGGGTGCGGGTACCGGAGCCAGGGGCGGCAGGTCCCACGACGCCGGGACGGCGCCGGGGGCGGTCGAGCCGAGCGCGGTCAGCAGGACGTCGCGCTGGTCGTCGAGCATCGCCCGCATGTTCTGCAGGTATGCGTAGACCAGCTGGTCGTGTGCCGCCGGCGCGGGACCGGTGGGTGAGGGAGCTGGGTGGCTCGTGGTGTCGGTCATCGAGATATCTCCTTGGAGTGGTGTCGGTTGTGGGGCGGTGGGGTCAGGGGGGTCCGGGATCTCCGGATCGGGGTCGCTCGTGCGCAGCGTGTGGGACGGATGCTGGTTGCCGCACGCCCGCCAGGTGGCGATGGGCACGGCCTCCAGGCCGTCCACCATCCAGGTGGTGGGGCAGAAGACGGGCGCCGCGTCCAGGTCGATGCGCGCGGCGTGCCGGTGCTCGAACAGCCGGGCCACATCGATCGTGCGTCCCGTGGCGGCGTACTGCGCCAGCGCGGACAGGAACGTCCGCAGGCCGTCCGCCGAGCCGTCGCAGGTGCGGATCGTCACGGCGTCCGGCAGCGTCTTGCCCGCCAGCCCGGTGAGGACGCCGCCGGGGCCGGCTTCGAGGAAGATGCGCGCGCCGTCGGCGTGCATGGCACGCAGCTCGTCGCTGAACCGCACCGGGTTGACCAGGTGCGCGGCCAACCGCTCCCGGATGGCCCCGGGTTGGGTGGGGTACGGCTCGGCCGTCGTGTTCGACCAGACCGTGATCGCGGGCGTGCTGAAGTCGATGCGCGCCAGATCGGCGTAGAACGCGAGGTCGGAGCCCTCCAGCAGCGGCGTGTGGAAGGCGCAGGCCACGTCCAGACGCCGGTACGGCACCTGCGCGGCGTCGCAATCGGCGGCCAGCGCCTCGATGGCGGGTGTCGTGCCGGCGACGACGACCTGCGTGGGCGCGTTGAAGTTGACCGGCCACACGTCAGCGCGCCCGGCGACCAGCTGCTGGGTCAGGTCGGCGGGCTGGTTGATCGCGATCATCGCGCCGGGGTCGTCGCCGACGGCGCCCAGGATCGCGTCGGCCCGTGCCCGGGACAGATCGGCCAGCGCCTCGTCCGGAAGTGCGCCCGCGTAGGCCAGCGCCGGCAGCTCGCCGAAGCTGTGTCCCGCGAGCATGTCGGGATCGATGCCGAACCACGTGAGCAGCTCGGCGATCGCCAGGTCGGCCAGCGCGAGCAGCGGCTCGGAGTTGCGCGTGTCGGTGACCGTCCAGTTCTGCTCGGCGCGCCCCTGGTCGGTGAACGCGGTCGGCGGGAACCAGATGTCGGTCAGCCCGGGGTAGTGGGCCGGGCGCTGGCGCANCCAGCCGAACATCGTGAACAGGTCGCGGGCCATGCCGACGCGCTGGCTGCCCTGGCCCGAGAACAGGAAGGCGACCTTGCCGGACACGGGGGTGCGCGCCCAGGTGCCGGGGGCGGGGATGCCGTCCAGCAGCGCCTGCGCACCGGCCCGCAGCCGGTCCCAGTCGCCGGCCACGATGCAGAACTGGATGTCCGCATCGGATTCGGTCGCCAGCGTGTAGGCGACGTCCTTCAGGCTGGGACGCCGCTCGGTCCCGGCCAGCGCGACCACCTGGGCCAGGTGGGTGCGTGCCTGGTCGGGCGTGTCGCCGCGGAAGCAGAACAGCTCGCAGGACCAGGTGGACGCGGTCGGGCCAACCGGCAGCGTTTCCTGATAGTTCTGCACGATGACGTGGAAGTTTGTCCCGCCGAAGCCGAAGCCCGACAGCCCGGCCGTGCGCTGGGCCGACCACCAGGGCGTGGCGTGCCCGTTGGCGTTGAACGCGAACGGCGAGCGCTGCGGGCAGTACGGACGCACCGGGTGCTCCAGGTGCAGCGTCGGCGGGATGATGCCGTGGCGCACGCACAGCGCCGTCCGGATCAGCCCGGCCACCCCGGCCGCGCACTTGGCGTGCCCGATCTGCGACTTGACCGAGCCGAGCCAGATGTCGCCCGGCAGCGCGCCGGCGTCCAGCATGACGTTGGTCAGCGCGGTCAGCTCGGTGCGGTCGCCGACGGCCGTCCCGGTGCCGTGCGCCTCGACCAGGCCCACCTGGCTCGGCAGGATGCCGGCCTGGCGGTACGTGCGCTGCAGTGCCTTGATCTGGCCCGCGCGGTTGGGCGCGGTCAGGCCGAGCGAGCGGCCGTCGGACGACCCCTCGATGCCCCGCACCAGCGCGTAGATGCGGTCGCCGTCGCGCTCGGCGTCCGACAGGCGCTTGAGGACGACGACGCCCACGCCCTCGCCGAGGTCGAGCCCGTCGCCCGATTCGTCGAACGTGGCGCAGTAACCGCGCGGCGACAGCGCGTGCGTCGCCGAGAACATGACGTAGTCGAAGATGCTGTTGTGCAGGTCGACGCCGCCGCACAGCACCATGCGGGCGCGGTTCGTCCACAGCTCCTGGCAGGCCACGTCGAGCGAGGCCAGGGACGAGGCGCAGGCCGCGTCCACCGTGAAGTTGCGGCCGTCGCAGTTGAGCCGGTTGGCGATGCGCCCGGATACGACGTTGGACAAGATGCCGGGGAACGAATCCTCGTCCGGGCGCGGCAGCAGCGTGTCCACCGGCTCGGGCAGGTCGCCTAGCAGCCTGCGGAAGCCCGGACGCGTGCCGTAGGCGCTGGCCAGTTCGCCGGCGGCCTGCGCGCCCATGATGACGGACGTGTCGAACAGCCCGTCTCGGATGGCGTCCGCGTAGCCCGCGTCCTCCAGCGCGCGCTTGGCGACCAGCAGGCTCAGCAGCTGCGCCGGCTCGATCGAGCCGATCGCCTTGGGGGGAATGCCGAACTCGACCGGGTCGAACGCGGTGGGCGACAGGAACGCCCCCCACTTGGAGACCGGAAAGTCGGTGGTGGGCGGGTCGGCGCGGTAGAACAGGTCGGTGTCCCAGCGCGAGGCGGGCACGAGCGTGACCGAGTCGTGCCCCATGAGGATGTTGCTCCAGAAGCCGTCCACGTCCTGCGCGTCGGGGAACATGCCCGCCATGCCGATGATCGCGATCGGCTCGGGGCGCGGGTCGGCGCCCTCGATCTCTACGGCGTGCGGACGGATGTCGGGGGCCACCGGTTCGGGCACGCTCGCCAGCAGCGTGTCGGCGTCCGTGGTGACGGCCTGGTGCAGCCCCGCCATGGTGGTGGACCTGCGGTGCAGCGCCACGAGCGAGCCGGCCATGTACAGCCCGTCGGTGATCTGGTGGCGGCCGTCGAGCCGGACGAGTTCGTGCGTGTCGGGCGAGCGGTCCAGGCCCTTGGCGGCGACGCGGGCGCGGCCGAGGTTGAGCTGCTCCAGGCGCATGCGCTGGGCCATCGGCTCCATACCGTCGGCCTCAATGCGGGCCTTTTCTGCGGTGAATGCGTCGATGAATGGCGTGGGCAGCGCGCGGGTCTCCTGGCCCGGCGCCGATTCCAGCAGCACCGTCCGGTCGGCGGCCAGGGCCAGGTCCTGGAAGATCTGCGTGATCGCGCCGGTCGTGACGGCCTCGCGCGTGAGCAGGTACGCGGTGCCCAGCTGCAGCCCGACCTGTGCGCCGCGGGCGACCAGGCTGGCGGCCATGACGTCGACGAACGCGGCCGTCCAGGCGTCGTGGATGCCCCCGGCGAACAGCACGCACAGCTGATCGGCGTCGTCGACGTCGATCAGGCGCGCCAGCTGCTGTTCCCACAGCACCGTCGAGTGCAGCGGGCCGACGTGCCCGCCCGACTCGCGCCCCTCGAAGATGAAGCGGCGGGCGCCGCCGTCCAGATCCTTGTCGAGCGCCGCGGCGGTCGGCGCGTGCAGGAAGGCCTGGATGCCCGCCTGCTCGAAGCGCTTGCCNTGGGCGGGGCGCCCGCCGGCGATGATGACGGCGGTGGGACGATCCTGCTGCGGCAGGCCGAGGATGACGTTCGCCTGGGCGTCGAAGTCGTCCGGCGCGATGAAGCCGAGCAGCCCGGCCGCCCACGGGTGGGCATCCATCGCTTGGCGGGCGGCGCCGAGCATCTCGGCGGTCTGCTCGGGCGTGGCGACGCCGAGCGCGAGCGTGGGCAGCGCGCCGGCATCCGACACCGCGCGCAGGAAGGCGGGCGTGTCCGAGACGCGGGCCATCGGCCCCTGCACGATCGGGGCGGGGGCGGCGCCGTTTTCGCGCTGCCGGGCCTGGTATTGCGCTTGGCGCAGGTGGCCGTAGGCGGCCTCGCGCAGCGCGAAGACCAGGGCCCGCAGCGTGCCGTAGCGGGCGAGGTAGTCGCCGGCCAGGGCGATGTCCTGGCCCGCCGGGATGAGGTTCTGTTCCAGGTCGAGCCCGCCGAGCAGCGCTGTGGCCTCGCCCTGGTTGTCGGGATGGGGCATGGACGGCCAGTGCAGCACGCGGCGCCCGTGCACGCGCGTGGTCTTGGCGGCGCGCAGGTGGCCCAACGCGTCCTTGAGCGCGCGCGGGGCGCTGCATTCGGGCAGCAGCGCGACCTGCGAGTCGAGCAGCACGCCGGCGGCGCCGAGCGCCAGGTAGGCCGCGCCGGTGTGCACGCCGAGGCCGCCCTGCGCGTACAGGCGCACGCCCGCCGGCCGGGCGACCGCAAGAATCTGTTGGAACAAAATAAAGGTGGAGTCACGGCCGCCGAAGCCGCCGGCGTCCGCGCCCTTGGCGACCAGCGCCGTGGCGCCGGCCTGGATCGCCTGTGTCGCGTCGTCCAGGGTGCGGACCTGCCAGACCCGTTCGATCTGCCGGGGCAGCCCGGCGTCCGAGGTGCCCCATGGCAGCAGCGCGCGGACGAGGCTGGCGGGCGCATCGGTGAGTTCGATCGCGTCTTCGACCGCTATGCCGAACGGTGCCGTGGCGCGCGCGGTAAGGTCAGTCAAAGCGCGTTGCGCAAGCACCAGATCGTGCCCCAGATGCAGATAGGCGAATGCGCCGCAGGCTTGGGTCTTCACAGCGAGTTGAACATCGGGCAACTCGAAAGTCGATACGACGCTCACTGCGTCAGCATGCATGGATTCCGAATTCACGGATACAGCGCCCTTGGTCATCACACACCCCTAAATCCAGCAGGAATTGGCGTTCGGCAGGGTGCACGAGATGGCCGGAAGCGCTTCGCGGTGGGCGAAAGGCGCGGTGCAGGCACAAGGCGGCAGCGATGAACAGACATGACAAAGTCGCACAGGGACTCCTTCACGGGGAGGATTTCTCATGCGCTCAGCGACGGGGTCCGGTCAGTTCGCGCATGGACGGGTTGCCGAAATCTTATACCAGAATTGCCCTGCGTGCAGATCTGTGGAGAGTTGGTGAGATTGCTGGGGGCGCCGCCGAGGGTCGGCCTGGCTGTCGGCGGGGCCACGTAGGATGGGTGCTGTTGCGCGCCGACACGGCCTGTGGGCCGGTCGCGCAGGAGGGAGACCCACATGATGTTCGACGATCTGCGGACGGATGCCTACGAGGGCATGCTGGCCGAAACGGTGACGATCACCGGGTTCGGCGGGCTGCCGATCCACACGTACTTCTCGCGTCCGCTGGGCGCCGGGCCGTACCCCGGCATCGTCCTCATCCCGCACATGCCGGGATGGGATGAGCTGAACCGCGAGGTCGCCCGCCGCTACACGCAGCACGGCTTCATGGTGGCCTGCCCGAACATCTACCAGCGCTTCGGCGAGGGCGCGCCGGCGGAGGTCGCCGCGGCCGCCCGGCAGGCCGGCGGGGTGCGCGATGACACGACGATGGGCGATGTCGCCGGGGCGATGAGCTTCCTGCGGGGCCTGCCGCAGAGCAACGGCCGTGTCGGCGTCACCGGCATGTGCTCGGGCGGGCGCCACGCGTTCCTGGCCGGGTGCACGCTGGAGGGCGTGGACGCCGTCGTCGAGTGCTGGGGCGGCGGGGTCGTCCAGCCGTCCGAGCAGCTCTCGGAGGCCCAGCCGGTCGCCCCCGTGGATCTGACCGACCACCTGGGCTGCCCGATGATCGGCATCTTCGGCAACGACGACCAGCGTCCCAGCCCCGCCGACGTCGATCGCCACGAGGCCGAACTGCGCAAATACGGCAAGGACTACGCCTTCCACCGCTACGACGGGGCCGGCCACGCGATCTGGAACTACACGCGCGACTCGTACCGACCCGAGGCTGCGATGGACTCGTGGAACAAGGCCCTGACGTTCTTCGACGAGCAGCTGCGCTCTTGAGCACGGACGTCCGCAGCGGGTCGGCTTTTTCCTTGATGGTGAAGCCGGTTGGTTCGCTGTGCAACCTGCGCTGCACGTACTGCTACTACCTGTCGACCCCGCGGCTGGGCCCGCCCCGGATGGCAGACGACGTGCTGGAGCGGCTCATCGCGCGCTTCATCGCGGCCAGTCCGGGCCCAGAGGTGAGCTTCGTGTGGCACGGCGGCGAGCCGACGCTGGCCGGGCTGGGGTTCTATGAGCGTGTCGTCGCCCTCGAACAGAAGTACCTGCCCGACGGCTGGCAGTGCTGGAACAGCCTGCAGACCAACGGCGTGCTGCTGGACGACGCCTGGGCCGACTTCCTGGTGGCCCACCGGTTCGACGTGGGCCTGAGCATCGACGGCACGAGCTGGATCCACGACGAGTTCCGCCCCGACCCGGGCGGGCGCGGCAGCTACCGTGCGGCGGCTGCGGCGGCCGGACGGCTGATGGCGCGTGGGCTGCGTCCGGATCTGTTGTGCACCGTGACGTCGGTGACGGCGGCCGAGCCGCTGGCCGTCTACCGCAACCTGAAGAGCTTCGGCACCGGCTGGATGCAGTTCATCCCGATCGTCAACCGCGATGCGACGGGCGCGCTGACGTCCGAAAGCGTCACCGGGCAGGCCTACGGTGACTTCCTGTGCGCGATCTTCGACGAGTGGGTGCGCCACGACCTGGGCACCACCGACGTCCAGCTGTTCGCCGAGACCGCGCGCATCGTGGCCGGCGGGCAGCCCGGCCTGTGCTGGATGGCGCCCACGTGCGGGCGCGCGCTGGTCGTCGAGTCGGACGGAGGCGTGTACTCGTGCGACCACTTCGTCACCCCGGCGCACCGGTTGGGCGACGTGGTGGCGGACGGGCTGGGCACGCTGGTCGATTCCGACGTGCAGCGCCAGTTCGGCCAGGCCAAGCGCGACGGGCTGCCGGCGCGGTGCACGTCCTGCCCCTGGCTGGGGTTCTGCAACGGCGGATGCCCCAAGGACCGCGATGGGGACGGCCTCAACGTGCTGTGCCCCGGGCTGGAGCGGTTCTTCGCGCACGCCGTCCCGGTGCTGCGCCAGGTCGCAGAGCGCGCCAGGCACGGTGCGACGACGTCCGCCATCATGGCCGAGCTGCAGCAGCAGGCTGCGGCGGCCTGGCAGGGCGTGGGCCGCAACGACCCGTGTCCGTGCGGCAGCGGCCGCAAGGCCAAGGACTGCTGCTGGGCGATCCGTCCCCGCTAGGGGTGTTTGGACGTCGCCACGGGTTGGCCGCCAGCGTGAGTGCGTGGGCTGCGTTGCCCGCGGGAAGGGACCCCGCCGTACGGGTGCACAGGACCGCCGCGTAGGCTGGCGGCAACCGCCCCCGGGAGGAGATGCCCTCATGAGAATCGGATTGATCGCCCACGACAACTGCAAAGGCGCGCTGCTGGAATGGTGCGCCTGGAATGTGCCCGTGCTGCGCAAGCACGACCTGTACGCCACCGGCACGACCGGAACCATCATCGAACACGAGACGCGGCTGAAGATCAACCGGCTGCTGTCGGGCCCGAAGGGCGGTGATCAGCAGATCGGCGCGATGATCGCGACCGGCAAGCTCGATGCGTTGTTCTTCTTCTGGGACCCGGAGACGCCGCAACCGCACGACCCGGACGTCAAGGCGCTGCTGCGCCTGGCCACGCTGTGGAACATCCCGACGGCCTGCAACGTCGCCACGGCCGACATGGTCATCTCGTCGCCGCTGTTCGAGGGCGACTACCAACCGGTCAAGCCGGAGTTCGTCGACCGCGACATCGTTGTCGACGAAGAGGGCCACGTCGTGATCGATTGATCATGTGATCAGCCGATGATCATCGCCCGATCGGAGCGAAGATCGCATTGATCACGGTCGCCAGATCGGCCGGAGCCAGCTCGACGGCCAGGCCGCGCCGCCCGCCGGATACCAGGATCGTCTCCTGGTCGAGCGCGGACGAATCGATCACCGTGCGGTGCGGGCGCTTCTGCCCCAGCGGCGAGATGCCGCCGACCACGTACCCGGTGGCCCGTTCGGCGTCGGCCGGTGCGGCCAGCTCGCAGCGTTTGCCGCCCAGCGCGGACGCCAGGGCCTTGGTGTCCAGGCGTCCCGACGACGGGACGACGGCGCAGACCAGCGTGCCGTCGAGCGTAGCCATCAGCGTCTTGAAGTTGTGGTGCGGGTCGATGCCGAGCGCCTGCGAGGCCTCCAACCCGAAGCCCAGGTCCGAGCGCGGATCGTGCGCGTACTCGTGTGCGGTGAACGCCACACCCGCGGCGTCCAGCGCGATCAGCGCCGGCGTTCCGGCGTTCTTGCGGGCTGTCATGTCGTCCCTCCTGTTAGAACCCGTCGGCCAGGAAGACGACCGGCGGGATGAATGTGATCACCAGGCAGATGAGGTTGATCGCCGCATGATCGCGCACCAGTGCGACGTATTCGCGGATCGACCCACGCGCACAGCGCGAAGCCGATCCAGCACACGCTCAGAACGGGCCCCTGCGGCGGAACTGTTCGGACTGGAGAATGGTCTGCGCGGTCTTGGGGCGGCGCCAGACGGCGCGGGGGTCGGGCTCCTGCGTCACGGTGACGCCGGTGTAGGCGGGCATGTGGGCGGCCCGCAGCGCCTCGTCCAACCGCGCGAGCCACGAGTCGCCCGCGCTGGCCGGCACGCCGATGGCGTCGGGGGTCATGGACGGGTCCTGGTAGTAGGTGATGTCGGTGGTGCGCTCGATGGAGCGCCAGCGCAGCGGGCGCACCTCCAGGAAGATCCAGCTGCGCCCCGGTGTGCGCCGGCGTCCCCCGACGCTCTCGTGCAGCCGGACGTCCGAGATGTCTTCCCAGGTGAGCGTCAGCGGGGTCTTGCCGCGCCGCCCGAGCGTGAGGCCCAGGGCGTCCCACGCGACCCACGGCTTCTCCAGGTCGCGCAGCTCCATGCCCACCAGCAGCGCCGTGAGCGCCAGCGTGGCCGCGCCCAGGATGATCGCCAGGTTGTGCCCGTTGGTGCCCGCCACGAGCCCGAGGATCAGGAACGCCAGCCCCAGCAGCGTCGTCACCGCGGGCATCCGGAAGATGCGGAACAGTTCCAGGGTTGAAGGGCCCAGGTCGAGGCGCTGGCCTAGCGTCCCGGGTTCCGACGTCGGTTTCATCGCGGCTGGCATGCCCACCAGCGTAGGGCATCGGTAGGATTCGAAGCTGGACGAACCGAGGAGGCCCACGATGACGTCGGTGGACGAGTTGCCGGCTGGAGGACGCAGGGCGGTCGCGAAGATGCGCGCCGCGGGCGTCACCCCGACGGCGATTGAGGTGTTCGCCGACTACTACCGCCAGCTGGCGGCGGGCGCCACGGGCATGATCCCCGAAGACACGGTCACCCCGCTCACCGACGTGCCGCGGGCGGACGACCTGGGCGGGCATCCCGGCGACATCGAGGCGCTGGCGGTGACGGCGCTGATTCGCCTCAACGGCGGGCTTGGCACGTCGATGGGCCTGGCCAGGGCCAAGTCGCTGCTGGTGGCGCGCGACGGCGCGACGTTCCTCGACCTGATCGTGCGGCAGGTGCTGTGGGCCCGGATCCGGTACGGCGTCCGGCTGCCGCTGCTGTTCCTGCACAGCTTCTCCACGCGCGACGACTGCCTGGCCGCGCTGGCCGCGTACCCCGGCCTGCCCGTGGCGGGCCTGCCGCTGGACATGCTGCAAAGCCAGGAGCCGAAGCTGCGCCAAGACGACCTGGAGCCCGTGGCCTGGCCCGCGGATCCGCGGCTGGAGTGGTGCCCGCCCGGGCACGGCGATCTGTACCCGACCCTGCTGGATTCGGGGGTGTTGGACGCGCTGCTGGGAGCCGGTTTCCGGTACGCGTGCGTCAGCAATTCCGACAACCTGGGCGCCGACCCGTCCCCCGCGCTGGCCGGGTGGTTCGCGCGCAGCGGGGCACCGTTCGCGTCCGAAATCACGGCCCGCACACCCATGGACCATAAGGGCGGCCAGCTGGTGCGCCGCCGCGCCGACGCGCGCCTGGTGCTGCGCGAGACCGCCCAGACGCTGCCGGACGATCTGGCCGCCGCGTCC
>WRGV01000022.1 GCA_009787035.1 Propionibacteriaceae bacterium
CCGAACAGACGAGCTGGCTGACGACGATCACCGCGATCCGCATCGTCCTGGCCGCGCGCCTGGGCATCGACCGGGACGAGGACGAAGACCGCCTCGACGACCTGGACGACACCGACCCCACCTACTGGATGTACAACGTCTACCTCTGGCTGGCCTGGCTGCAGGAGTCGGTGGTCGAGTGCCTGATGCGCGTGGCGGACTGACCTGCTTCGTGCGCAACTGAGCCTCGTCGATCCGTCCCGGTAGACTGATGCGGCTATGACTGAGCCGACACAGACCGTTCCCGCGCGCACGCGCGTCGCCCCTTCGCCCACCGGTGACCCGCACGTGGGCACCGCGTACCAGGCCCTGTTCGATGTGGCCTGGGCCCGCAAGACGGGCGGCCGTTTCGTGCTGCGCATCGAGGACACCGACCGCGCGCGCACCGTCGAGGGCAGCGAGCAGCTGATCTACTCCGACCTGGCCTGGCTGGGCCTGGCCCCCGACGAGGGGCCGCAGAACCCGGGGGAGTGCGGCCCGTACCGCCAGTCCGAGCGCCTGCCCCTGTACCGGCAGTACGCCGAGCAGCTGATCGAGCAGGGCCACGCCTACTACTGCTGGTGCTCGCCCGAGCGGCTGGCCCAGCTGCGGGCCGACCAGGCCGCGTCCAAGACCTCGCAGACCGGCTACGACCGCTGCTGCCTGGGCCTGACCCGGGACGAACGCGCGAAGCTGCCCGGCTTCAGCCCCGACCCGGTCGTGCGCATGCTGGTGCCCGACGACGTGGATCTGGAGTTCACCGACGCGATCCGCGGACAGGTGCACACGCCGCGTCCCGACGACCAGGTCATCCTCAAGGCCGATGGCTTCCCGACGTACCACCTCGCGGTGGTGGTGGACGACCACCTGATGGGCATCACGGCGGCGGTGCGCGGCGAGGAGTGGATCTCGTCCACCCCCAAGCATCTGCTGCTGTACAAGTGGCTGGGCTGGACCCCGCCCGCGATCGCCCACATGCCGCTGCTGCGCAACACCGACAAGTCGAAGATCTCCAAGCGCAAGAACCCGGCCGCCCGGCTGGAATGGTTCCGCGAGGCGGGGTATCTGCCGGAGGCGCTGCTGAACTTCCTGGAGCTGCTGGCGTATCCGCCCGTGCACCCCGACACCGAGGTGCAAAGCTTCGACGAGTTCGTGGCCTGTTTCGACTGGGCCAAGGTCAACACGACCGGGCCCATCTTCGACCTGGCTAAGCTCAACTGGCTCAACGGCGCCTACCTGCGCCAGTTGTCCGACGACGAGCTGGCGCATCGCATCGTCACGTACTGGGAGCAGACCGGTGAGCCCGGCGCCGCCGATCCGCGGGCGCGGGCCGTGGTGGCGCAGGCCGCCCCGATCATCCGGGAACGCCTGACCACGTTGGCCGACGCCGCGCCGATGATCGGCTTCCTGCTGACGCCCGACGCCGCGCTGGGCATGGACGACGACGCGCTGGCCACGCTGCCGCCGAACGCCGACCAGGTGCTGGACGCCGCGCAGGAGGTGCTGGCCGGCCTGGACGACTTCCGGGCGGACGCCATCCAGGCGGGCTTGCGGACGGCGCTGGTGGACGGCCTGGGCCTGAAGCCGAAGGTGGCCTTCGGGCCGGTGCGCGTGGCCCTCACGGGCCGCCGGGTCAGCCCGCCGCTGTTCGAATCCGCCGAGATCCTGGGACGGGCCTCGTGCCTGGCCCGGCTGGGTGCGCTGCGGGCGCGCCTGAGCGCCTGATACGGCCACTTCCACGCGCACGCATGCTTCATAGGATTTGGTTTCATGCGGCGTCCATGGCAAGATAGTCGGGCTGCTCTGCGGCGTCGTCCGCAGCCGCTGCGCCGGTGTGAGTCCCACCAGGGGACGGCATCGACGGGCGGGGCACCGCTGGTGGGAAGGCAACTTCCCGCGGGCACGTCGCTATCAGATCGGGACTGGCAAGGCGCAAGAGCGCCGAGTATCGGGACGAACGCGACACGCCCGACAGCGTGTGTCTAGCAACACGAGCTTGACAAGGCAGAACAGGGTGGAAAAACGGCCCAACCGGGGTCGGACACGATGGCCTTGTCAACCAGGCCGGGCAACCGGACGCAGACGACAGGACAGGACAGGCGATGGCTGGACAGAGGATCCGCATCAGGCTTCGTGCCTACGACCATGAGGTCATCGATTCGTCGGCGCGCAAGATCGTCGACACCGTCACCCGGACAGGTGCCAAGGTGGCAGGGCCCGTGCCGTTGCCGACCGAGAAGAACGTGTGGTGCGTCATTCGCTCGCCGCACAAGTACAAGGACAGCCGCGAGCACTTCGAGATGAGGACGCACAAGCGGCTGATCGACATTCTCGACCCGACGCCCAAGACGGTCGATTCGCTGATGCGGCTCGATCTGCCGGCAGGCGTCGACATCGAGATCAAGCTTCCGTGAGGCGTGGGACGATGACGATTGAACGCAAGATGAAGGGTCTGCTGGGCACCAAGCTCGGCATGACACAGCTGTGGGACGAGAACAACCGCGTCGTCCCCGTGACGGTCATCCAGGCGGGGCCCTGCGTGGTGACGCAGGTGCGCACGCCGGCCACGGACGGCTATTCGGCCATCCAGCTGGGATTCGGGGCGATCAAGCCCAAGGCCGTCACCAAGCCCGATGCCGGGCATTTCACCAAGGCTGGGGTCAACCCGCGCCGGCACATGCTGGAGCTGCGCACGACCGATGCCAGTGAGTACACGCTGGGCCAGGAGCTGACGGTGGACGGCACGTTTGCCGCCGCCGATCTGGTGGATGTCATCGGCATCACCAAGGGCAAGGGCACGGCCGGTGTGGTCAAGCGGCACGGCTTCGGCGGCCTGCGCGCCACGCACGGCGTGCACCGCAAGCACCGCTCGCCGGGGTCGATCGGCGCCTGCGCCACCCCGAGCCGCGTCTTCAAGGGCATGCGCATGGCCGGTCGTATGGGCCACGTGCGCAAGACGATCCAGAACCTGCAGGTCCACGCCGTGGATGCCGAGCGCGGTCTGCTGCTCGTGCGCGGCGCCATTCCGGGCGCCAACGGCTCCCTCGTCGTGGTGCGCAACGCCGTGAAGAAGGGTGATCTGGCATGAACGAGACGAAGAAGGTGGCGGTTCTGTCCGCCACCGGCACCAGCGACACGTCGGTCGAGCTGCCGGGCGACCTGTTCGACACGCAGACGAACGTGCCGCTGATCCACCAGGTTGTCACCGCCCAGCTGGCTGCGGCCCGCCAGGGCACCCACGACACCAAGACGCGCTCCGAGGTGCGTGGCGGGGGCGCGAAGCCGTGGCGCCAGAAGGGCACCGGCCGCGCCCGTCAGGGCAGCCGTCGCGCCCCGCAGTGGGTCGGCGGCGGCATCGTCCACGGCCCGACGCCGCGGTCGTACGCCCAGCGCACGCCCAAGAAGATGGTTTCCGCCGCGCTGCTCGGCGTGCTGTCGGATCGCGCCCGCGAAGACCGCCTGGTCATCGTGCAGAGCCTGGTGACCGGTGACGCTCCGTCGACCAAGCAGGCCTGCGTCGCGCTGGCGCCCGTCCAGATGCACCGCAACAAGCTCGTGGTGCTCGACCGCGACGACTTCAACGGCTGGCTGTCGGTGCGGAACCTGCCCGATGTGCACGTGATCGCCGTCGATCAGCTCAATGCGTACGACGTCGTGACGTCCGACGTGGTGGTCTTCACGACCACGGCGCTGGAAGCCTTCATCGGCATGCCGCTGGTCACCACGACCCAGGCTCCGGCCAAGAAGGCCAAGGCCGAGAAGACGCAGGCCGCCGAGGTGGCCGACGCCGTCGCCGAGGAGCCCGAGGCCAAGCCGGCCAAGAAGGCGGCCAAGCCGAAGGCTGCGAAGGTCGAGGCGCCCGCCGAAGCCGCCGAGGAGACACCCGAGGCAGCGGCGCCCAAGGCACCGCGCACGCGCAAGCCCAAGGCGGCACCCGAGCAGACCGAGGTCGCCGAGGCGCCGAAGGATGCCGAGCCGGCCGAGGATTCCGCACAGGAGGATGACAAGTGAGCGACTTCCGGATCAACGACCACCACGACATCCTGCTCGCGCCGGTGGCCAGTGAGAAGAGCTACGGGCTGGTCGACGAGAACAAGTACACGTTCATCGTCGCGCCAGACGCCAACAAGACGCAGATCAAGATCGCCGTGGAGAAGGTCTTCGGTGTGACGGTCGTCAGCGTCAACACGTTGAACCGCCAGGGCAAGCGGCGCCGCACGCGCTACGGCTGGGGCAAGCTGCCCAACCGCAAGCGCGCGATCGTCACCGTGAAGGCCGGCCAGAAGATCGACCTGTTCACCGCTCCGGTGGTCTGATCGGGAAGCGAAGGTAGTAGAAGAATGGCTATTCGCAAGTTCAAGCCGACGACACCGGGCCGTCGCGGGTCCAGCGTGTCGGACTTCTCCGAGGTGACGCGTTCGACGCCCGAGAAGTCCCTGGTGACGTCCAAGCCGAAGACCGGCGGGCGCAACAACCAGGGCCGCATCACGACGCGCCACATCGGCGGCGGCCACAAGCAGGCCTACCGGCTGATCGACTTCCGTCGCTACGACAAGGACGGCGTGGTCGCCAAGGTCGCGCACATCGAGTACGACCCGAACCGCACGGCCCGCATCGCCCTGCTGCACTACGCCGATGGCGAGAAGCGCTACATCATCGCGCCGCTCGGGCTGAACCAGGGCGCTCAGGTCGTCAGCGGCCCCGAGGCCGACATCAAGCCCGGCAACAACCTGCCGCTGCGCAACATCCCGGTCGGCACCACGGTGCACGCCGTGGAGATGCGTCCCGGCGGTGGCGCCAAGCTCGGCCGTTCGGCCGGCGCCGCGATCCAGCTGATCGCCCGTGAGGGCCGCTACGCCACGCTGCGTATGCCCTCGGGTGAGATGCGCATGGTGGACGTCCGCTGCCGCGCCACGATCGGCTCGGTCGGCAACGCCGAGCAGTCCAACATCAACTGGGGCAAGGCCGGGCGCAAGCGCTGGAAGGGCGTCCGTCCGACCGTCCGCGGTGTCGTGATGAACCCGATCGACCACCCGCACGGTGGTGGCGAGGGTCGCACGTCCGGTGGCCGTCACCCGGTGAGCCCGTGGGGCAAGCCCGAGGGCCGCACGCGCGACAAGAACAAGGCCAGCAGCAAGATGATCATCCGTCGCCGCAAGTCCGGCAATAAGCGCTGATTGAGAGGGTGACGAATCAATGCCACGCAGTCTGAAGAAGGGCCCCTTCGTCGATGGCCACCTCGCCAAGAAGGTGGACGCACAGAATGAGGCCGGCACGCACACCGTCATCAAGACGTGGTCGCGTCGCTCCATGGTGATCCCCGACATGTTGGGGCACACCATCGCGGTGCACGACGGGCGCAAGCACGTGCCGGTGTTCATCACCGAGTCCATGATCGGCCACAAGCTGGGAGAGTTCGCACCCACGCGCACCTTCCGTGGCCACGTCAAGGACGACAAGAAGGCGCGCCGGCGCTGAGAGCCTAGTGAGGGACTGACCAGGATATGAGGAACGAAGAGAACACGCCGTCGCTGCGACGCACCCGGCTGCTCGGCGAGCGTCCCGGCGCCTTCGCGATCGCCCGCTACGTGCGGATGAGCCCGACCAAGGTGCGCCGTGTCGTTGACATGGTGCGGGGCATGGACGCGCTGGTTGCCGAGGATGTGCTGAAGTTCGCACCCCAGGCGGCGAGCGAGCCCGTGCTGAAGGTGCTCAAGTCGGCCGTGCAGAACGCCGAGGAGAACGAGGGGCTTGACGCCGGGACGTTGTACGTCTCGAAGGCGTTCGTGGATGAGGGCGTCACGTTGCGCCGCATCCGGGCCCGCGCTAAGGGGTCTGCCGCCCGCATCCTGAAGCGGGGTGCACACATCACGGTCGTGGTGGAGCCCCGCGAGGAGCAGGTGGTTGCCCCGGCCACGAAGGCGTCCGCCAAGACCAAGGCGCCCGCCAAGACCAAGGCGGCTAAGGCTGCCCCGGCCACACAGGATTCGCCCACGAGCAACGAGGAGGCCTGAGCGTGGGACAGAAGATCAATCCGACCGGGTTCCGGCTTGGGATCACCATCGATCACAAGGCACGCTGGTACGCCGAGAAGCAGTACGCGGCCCTGGTCGGCGAGGATGACCGCATCCGCAAGTATCTGACCAAGACGCTGGAGCGCGCTGGCATCAGCTCGATCGAGATCGAGCGCCGCAGCGAGCGCGTCACCATCTACCTGTATGCCGCGCGTCCGGGCATCGTCATCGGCCGCAACGGCGCCGAGGCGGAGCGCGTGCGCGGCGAACTGGAGAAGCTGACGGGCAAGCAGGTGCAGCTGAACATCTTGGAGGTCAAGAACCCCGAGATCGATGCGCAGCTGGTGGCCCAGGGCGTCGCCGAACAGCTGGGGGCCCGCGTTGCCTTCCGTCGTGCGATGCGCAAGGCGCAGCAGTCCGCGATGCGGGCTGGTGCCCAGGGCGTGCGCATCCGCTGCTCCGGCCGTCTGGGCGGGGCCGAGATGAGCCGCGCCGAGGGTTACCGCGATGGCCGGGTTCCGCTGCACACGCTGCGCGCCGACATCGACTACGGCTTCCACGAGGCGAAGACCACGTTCGGGCGCATCGGCGTCAAGGTGTGGATCTACAAGGGCGACGTGTCGGGAACCCGTGCGGAGCGCGCAGCCCAGAAGGCTGCCCGCGATGCCGCGGCCCCGAGCCGTCCTCGTCCCGAGCGTCGTCGTCCCGGCCGGGGCGGCGACCGTAACGATCGCGCGCCGCGCGGTGGCGGACGTCGCCGCGAGATGGCCGCAGAGCAGACCGCCGCCGAGCAGAGCGCGGTGGCCGCGACTGAGAACGCAGGAGCCTGACATGTTGATTCCTCGTCGAGTAAAGCACCGCAAGCAGCACCACCCGTCCCGCACCGGCATGGCCAAGGGCGGCACGAGGCTGGCCTTCGGTGAGTTCGGCATCCAGGCGCTGGAGTCCAGCTACCTGACGAACCGCCAGATCGAGGCGGCCCGTATCGCTATGACCCGACACATCCGCCGTGGCGGCAAGGTCTGGATCAACGTGTTCCCGGACCGTCCGATGACCAAGCACCCGGCCGAGTCCCGCATGGGCTCGGGCAAGGGCACTCCGGAATGGTGGATCGCCAACATCAAGCCCGGACGGGTGCTCTTTGAGCTGTCCGGCGTGAGCGAGGAGGTGGCCCGTGAGGCCATGCGCCTGGCCATCCACAAGCTGCCGTTCAAGGCGCGCTTCATCAAGCGGGAAGTAGGTGAGATCTGACATGGCGAAGGTCAAGTCTGCCGACGTCACCGAGCTGCGCGGGTTGAGCCGCAAGGAGCTGGACGATCAGGTGGCAGGGCTCAAGAGGGAACTGTTCACTCTGCGTTTCCAGGCCGCAACGGGTCAGCTGGACAACAGCGCCCGCCTGCGTGAGGTGCGCAAGGATATCGCTCGCATCTACACCGTCATCCAGGAACGCAACCTGGGTATCGTCGTCGATCCCGATCAGGAAGGGAAGGCAGCCGCATGAGTGAGGCAGTGGCACACGGCGAGTCCGTGCAGCGCGACGGGCGGAAGATCCGTGAGGGCTACGTCGTGTCCGACAAGATGGACAAGACGGTTATCGTCCGCGTCGAAGACCGCGTCAAGCACCCGCTCTACGGCAAGGTGATGACGCAGTCGGTGCGGCTGAAGGCACACGATGAGACGAATGCCGCCGGCGTCGGCGACCGCGTGCGGATCATGGAGACCCGCCCGCTGTCGGCCACGAAGCGCTGGCGGGTCGTCGAGATCGTCGAGAAGGCTAAGTAAAACCATCGAACGAGTTCCGCCAGGCCAACGTCTGCGAGGGCGTTGGAACCGGTGGGGCAAGGAGAAGAAATGATCCAGCAGGAGACCCGGCTGAGGGTCGCCGACAACACGGGTGCCAAGGAGTTGTTGTGCATCCGCGTGCTCGGCGGTTCGAAGCGGCGCTATGCCTACCTGGGCGACACCATCGTGTGCACCGTGAAGGACGCCATTCCCGGCGGCAACGTCAAGAAGGGTGAGGTCGTCAAGGCGGTCGTCGTGCGCGTCACCAAGGAGCACCGCCGCGCTGACGGTTCGCACATCCGCTTCGATGACAACGCGGCCGTCATCATCAAGCCCGACGGTGAGCCGCGCGGCACTCGTATCTTCGGGCCGGTCGCCCGTGAGCTTCGCGAGAAGAAGTTCATGCGCATCGTCTCGTTGGCTCCGGAGGTGATCTGACATGGCAGGAATGCGTGTACGCAAGGGTGACACCGTGAAGGTGATCGCCGGCGAGGACAAGGGCGCCATCGGCGAGGTCATCGCCGTTCTGCCCGAGACCGGCAAGGTCAAGGTGAGCGCCGTCAACATCGTGAAGCGCCACGTGCCCGACCGCTACAACGCGCGCACCGGCACCCAGACCAAGGGTGGCATGGTGAGCTCTGAGGCGTGGATCGACGCGTCCAACGTCCAGCTCGTCGTGCGCGATGAGCACAACAACCGCGTGGTCACGCGGGTGGGCAGCGAGCGCACCGAGGCCACCAAGACCCGTCCGGACGGCTCGACGTACTCCACTTCGCGCGGGGTGCGCATCGCCCGGAAGACCGGGAAGGAGATCCGATGAGCACCGACGCCCAGGGCGCCAAGAAGGGTGCCAAGGCTGCGAAGGCGGCCAAGGCTGAGAAGAGCGAGGACACCGCGAAGGTGACCAAGGCTTCGGCGCCGACGACGCCGCGGCTCAAGGTTCGCTACCGCGAGCAGATCGTTCCGGCACTGCAGAACGAGTTCCAGTACGGCAACGTCATGCAGATCCCCGGACTGACCAAGATCGTGGTCAACATGGGTGTCGGCGAGGCGGCGCGTGACTCGAAGGTGCTGGACGGGGCGCTGCGCGACCTGACCGCGATCACCGGCCAGAAGCCGACGGCCACGAAGGCCCGCAAGTCGATCGCCCAGTTCAAGCTGCGCGAGGGCCAGACCATCGGCGCGCATGTGACGCTTCGCGGCGACCGCATGTGGGAGTTCGCCGACCGGCTGCTTACGCTGGCGCTGCCGCGCATCCGTGACTTCCGCGGCCTGAACTCGAACCAGTTCGACGGCCACGGCAACTACACGTTCGGCCTGTCCGAGCAGGTCATGTTCCTGGAGATCGATCCGGACAAGATCGACCGCAGCCGGGGCATGGATATCACGTTCGTGACGAGCGCCGAGACGGACAAGGAGGGTCGCTTCCTGCTCAAGGAGCTGGGCTTCCCGTTCAAGGCCGTCGATGACGTCAGGGCCGCGAAGGTCGTGCGGCACACGGGCAAGAGGAAGTGAAGGGTTAACTGATGGCAAAGACTGCGCTGAAGGTCAAGCAGGCCCGCACGCCGAAGTTCGAGGTGCGCGCGTACACGCGGTGCCAGCGTTGTGGTCGGCCGAAGTCGGTCTACCGCAAGTTCGGCCTGTGCCGCATCTGCCTGCGCGAGTTGGCCCATGCCGGCGATCTGCCGGGTGTGACCAAGTCGAGTTGGTGACTCCCGCATCCCGCACAATTCCATACACACCTGTGCCGCGCGTCTGCCCCAACCAGACGCAAACGGTGCGAAAACCAACCACACAGCAGGTCTGGAATCGTCCAGAAACCGCTGTGAGAAAGAGGCTCAACAGCCATGACAATGACAGACCCGATCGCAGACATGTTGACACGTCTGCGTAACGCCAACATGGCGTATCACGACTCGACGAGCATGCCGCACAGCAAGATCAAGGCAGGCATCGCCGACATCCTCAAGCGCGAGGGCTACATCTCTGACTATCAGGTCCGGGACGCCGAGCAGGGTGAGGTGGGCAAGACGCTCACCATCACGCTGAAGTACGGCGGTCAGCGCGAGCGTTCGATCGCCGGGCTGCGCCGCATCAGCAAGCCGGGTCTGCGCGTCTACGCCAAGTCCACCGCACTGCCGAAGGTGCTGGGCGGCATGGGGATCGCGATCATCTCGACCTCGCAGGGGCTGATGACCGACAAGCAGGCACACGAAAAGTCCGTGGGCGGCGAAGTGCTCGCCTACGTTTGGTGATACGGAAGGAGACTGGTCGATGTCACGAATTGGCAGGCTTCCGATCGCCGTGCCGTCCGGTGTCGAAGTGACACTGGATGGTCGCAGCGTGCAGGTCAAGGGCCCCAAGGGCACCCTGCAGCGCACGATCGCAGAACCCATCAGCATTGAGAGGGACGACACGGGGCGCTTGATCGTCTCGCGTCCGAACGACGAACGCCGCAGCAAGGCGCTGCACGGCCTGAGCCGCACGCTCGTGGCCAACATGGTGCAGGGCGTGACCGACGGATACGACCGCCAGCTGGAGATCGTTGGCGTCGGCTACCGCGTCATCTCGAAGGGCCCGACGCAGCTGGAGTTCGCCTTGGGCTTCAGCCATCCGGTGATCGTGGATGCCCCTGACGGCATCACGTTCAGCGTCGAGTCGAACACCAAGTTCACGGTGCACGGCATCGACAAGGAGCAGGTCGGCGAGGTGGCGGCGAACATCCGCAAGATCCGCAAGCCTGAGCCGTACAAGGGCAAGGGCGTGCGCTACGTGGGTGAGCACGTGCGCCGCAAGGTTGGAAAGGCTGGCAAGTAGTCATGGCTATCTCATTGACCGTGCGCAAGAACCTGCATGCGCGCCAGGCATCGCGGCTGCGCCGTCAGATGCGGGTGCGCAAGCATGTCAGCGGCACAGCGGATCGTCCGCGCTTGGTGGTGACCAAGACTGCGCGTCACACGCTGGTGCAGGTGATCGACGACACGCAGGGACGCACGTTGGTGTCGGCATCCACGATGGAGGCCGACCTGCGCGCTGCCCAGGGCGACAAGACCGAGCTGGCCAAGAAGGTCGGCACGCTGGTCGCCCAGCGGGCGAAGGACGCGGGAATCGACAAGGTCGTGTTCGACCGCGCTGGCCATCAGTACCACGGACGGATCGCGGCGCTCGCCGACGCGGCCCGCGAAGCAGGCCTGGGCCTGTGAGCGACGAAAGGAACATCGCATGAGTGGATCACAGCGTCGCGGCACGGGTGCCGGCGAGCAG
>WRGV01000023.1 GCA_009787035.1 Propionibacteriaceae bacterium
CCGACCACCCCGACACACTCGGATCCCGCAACAACCTCGCCAACGCCTACTTGCGGGCGGGACGCACCGACGAAGCGATCACCCTGCACGAGCAGGTCCTCGCCGACCGGGAACGCACCCTCGGACCCGACCACCCCGACACCCTCGCCTCCCGCAGCAACCTCGCCATCGCCTACCGGCAGGCAGGCCGCACCGACGAAGCCATCGCCCTGCACGAGCAGGTCCTCGCCGACCGGGAACGCATCCTCGGCCCCGACCACCCCGACACACTCAGCTCCCGCGGCAACCTCGCCAACACCTACCAACAAGCAGGACGCACCGACGAAGCCATCGCCCTGCACGAGCAGGTCCTCGCCGACATGGAACGCATCCTCGGACCCGACCNCCCCGACACACTCAAATCCCGCAACAACCTCGCCATCGCCTACCAGCAGGCGGGCCGCCTCGACGAGGCGATCGCCCTGCACGAGCAGGTCCTCGCCGACCGGGAACGCACCCTCGGACCCGACCACCCCAACACACTCAGCTCCCGCAACAACCTCGCCACCGACTACCAGCAGGCAGGCCGCACCAGCGAAGCCATCACCCTGCACGAGCAGGTCCTCGCCGACCAGGAACGCACCCTCGGACCCGACCACCCCGACACCCTCACCTCCCGCAACAACCTCGCCGCCGCCTACCGGCAGGTGGGCCGCACCGACCAGGCGATCACCCTGGACGAGCAGGTCCTCGCCGACCGGGAACGCATCCTCGGACCCGACCACCCCGACACCCTCGCCTCCCGCAACAACCTCGCGCTCGCCTACCAGCAGGCGGGCCGCACCGACGAGGCCCTTGCGTTGTTCCAGGCGCTGCTGCCGGATCTCGCGCGCGTGCTCGGGGCCCGGCATCCACAAACCGTCAACGCTCGGCGGCTGCTCCGCGAGCTGCAGCCCAACGACGTCACCGACATGCTGCGGAAGGCCCGCGCCGGGGACGAGGAGGCCCGCATCCGGCTGCCGCGGGAGCTGCGTCCGCTCGCGGATGGACTCTCAGCACCCGCCTCCACGAGCACGCCGTCGTCCCGATCGAAGCCTCGGTGAACTGCAGCGACCCAAGCAAGCCGAACCGCGGCGTCCACAATCTTGTCCAGTAGCGATCTACAGATTTGTAGTGTAGAAATCTACATTTTTGTATAGTAGAGGCCATGGAATACCTTCCTCGGCTTGTGGATACGCAGTTGGACGAGCTGATGTCCGGGTTGCCGGCGGTCGCCATCGAAGGCCCCAAGGCGGTCGGTAAGACGCAGACGGCGCTTCGGCGTGTCACCACCAGCATCAGCCTGGACGACGACCTGGAGCTGGAGTTGGCCCGCAGCGACCCACAACGGATCACCCGGCTGCCCCGCCCCCTGCTGATTGACGAATGGCAGCATCTGCCCTTCGTCTGGGATCGTGTCCGCCACGCCGTGGACGCCGGCGTCGAACCGGGAGCTTTCCTGTTGGCCGGGTCGGCATTCCCCCAGCAGGCACCGAAACACTCCGGCGCCGGGCGCATCGTCACGTTGCGCATGCGTCCCCTCTCCCTTGCCGAACGCGGCCTGATCGCACCCACCGTGTCACTGGCAGCGCTGCTGACCGCAGACACCCCTATCGCCGGGGAATCGACCCTGACCCTGGACGATTACGCGACACAAATCACATCATCGGGACTGCCGGGCCTGCGTGCCATTCCCGACGCACTGCGCAGCCAAGCTCTCGACGGCTATCTCGATGCCGTGGTTGACCGCGACTTCGCCGACGCCGGGCACCCCGTTCGCCGGCCCGGCACGCTGAGGGCCTGGCTCACCGCCTACGCGGCAGCCACTTCCACCACAGCCTCGTACACCGCCATCCTGGACGCCGCCACTGCGGGCCTGCCCGACAAGCCATCGCGCTCCAGCATCGTCGCCTACCGCGAGGTATTGGAGCGCATGTGGCTGCTGGACGAGCTACCCGCCTGGCCAGGACACGCGAACCTGATGTCGGCGCTGGGCCAAGCCCCGAAACACCACTTGGCCGACCCGGCACTGGCAGCCCGACTGTTGGGTGTCACCGCTGCCAGCCTGACGCGCAGCCCCGATCCCGGTTCCGTGTCCATGCGACGCGACGGCACGCTTCTTGGCGCGCTCTTCGAAAGCCTCTGCGCCCTGTGCATCCGCGTCTACGCGCAGGCGGCTCACGCCCAGGCGTGGCACCTTCGCACCCAACGCGGCGAGCACGAAGTCGACTTCATCGTCACCGGTCAAGACGGCCGCATCGTCGCCCTGGAAGCCAAGCTCGCACCCCTGCCACACCACGACGACGTGCGCCATCTGACCTGGCTGCGAGAACGATTGGGCGACCGCCTCGCAGACGCCATCGTGCTCACCACGGGCCCGACCGCATTCCGCCGCCCGGACGGCATCGGCGTCGTCCCGTTGGCGCTTCTGGGCTCCTGAGTCGACTAGCCTTGCCACATGGGCATCCACAGCGTCATCACATTCCGGTGCGCGGACGGGCCGGGGATCGTGCATGCGATCAGCGGCGCGATCGTGGCGGTGCACGGCAATATCTCGGACTCGCAGCAGTACTCGTCCCCCGACACCGGGATGTTCTTCATGCGCGTGCAGGTGGATTCCGACGCCAGCCAGGACGACCTGGCGGCCGCGCTGGCACCCGTCCAGGCCCGGTTCGACGCGCACCTGACAATCGACACGCAGGGACGGCCCGCCCGCACGCTCGTCCTGGTTTCGACGGCCCCGCACGTGCTCAACGCGCTGCTGTCGGCCCAGCGCGCCGGGGCGGTGCCCATCGAGGTGCCGCTGGTGCTCGGCAACCACCCCGACCTGGCCGACATGGCACGGTTCTACGGCGTGGGCTTCGAGCTCGTCCCGACGCCGGACGCGCCCGCGAAGGCCGCGTTCGAGGCGCGGGTGCGCGAGGTCGTCCGCGAGCACGACATCGAGCTGGTCGTGCTCGCCCGCTACATGCAGATCATCTCGCCCCAGCTGTGCGCCGACCTGGCCGGACGCATGATCAACATTCACCACTCGTTCCTGCCGGGCTTCAAGGGCGCCAACCCGTACCGCCAGGCGCACGAGCGCGGCGTCAAGCTGATCGGCGCAACCGCGCACTTCGTCACCGCAGATCTGGACGAGGGCCCGATCATCGAGCAGTCGGTCGTGCGCGTCAACCACACCAAGTCGGTCGAGGAACTGCGCCAGCTGGGCGCCGACGCCGAGTCGGTCACGCTGACGCACGCCGTCCGCCTGTTCGCCGAGCACCGCATTCTTCTGGACGGAATCCGCACCGTCATTTTCGACTGATCTCGCTACTTTGCAGACGCACCAGCAGCTCACAAGCTTTGCACACCGTCTCACATTATGGAATTTCTCGTCCACGATGTGACTAATCGGTGCAACAATGAGGGACGCTGTATCGACGGTTCCCGACCTCCCGCCCCAGGTCCGCTGCCCCAGCTGTCCCGTACCGCGGCCATCGCAAGCGCCGCACGCTTGCCACCACACCAAGGAGAATTCCGTGCAACTCACCAAGAAAGCGTTGCTCGTCACCGCGGTCGGCCTGAGTGCCGCCCTGGCCCTCACTGGCTGCTCGAAGGGCACGTCGAGCAACACCGGCGGTGCCAGCGGCACCCCCAACGGCGCCAGCAACATCGTCATCGGCACGACCGACACCGTCGTGTCCATCGACCCGGCCGGCTCGTACGACAACGGCTCGCTGAGCGTCGAAGAGCAGGTCTACCAGTTCCTGTACACGTTCATCCCGGGCCAGAGCACCCCTCAACCCGACGCCGCACAGTCATGCTCGTTCACCAAACCCACCGTCTTCACCTGCACGCTCAAGCCGAACCTCAAGTTCGCCAACGGCGACCCGCTGACGTCCGCCGACGTCAAGTTCAGCTTCGACCGCGTGCTCAAGATCAATAGCGCCGTCGGCCCAGCCTCGCTGCTGGGCAACCTGGCGTCCATCGACACACCCGACGCCACGACCGTCAACTTCAACCTGAAGCTCGCCAACGACCAGACGTTCCTGCAGGTGCTGACGACCAGCGCCGGCCCGATCGTCGACAGCAAGGTGTTCTCGCCGACGTCCCTGATGTCGGACGAGGCGATCGTCAAGGCCAACGCGTTCTCGGGGCCGTACACCATCACGACGTACAACAAGAACCAGCTGATCCAGTTCAAGCCGAATCCCGACTACAACGGCGCGCTCGGCAAGGTCGCCAACGGCGGCATCACGCTGCAGTACTTCACCGATGAGACCAACATGAAGCTGGCACTCACCAACAAGACGCTCGACATGGTGACGCGCTCGCTCACGCCGACCGACATCCAGTCGCTGCAGAAGAACTCGAACATCCACGTGTGGAACGCCAAGAGCGGCGAGATCCGCTACATCGTGTTCAACCTCAACACGATGCCCGGCAACTCCGACGCGCAGAAGCTGGCGATCCGGCAGGCGATCGCGTCGTCCATCGACCGCAACTCGCTGGCCCAAGACGTCTACCTCGGCCAGTACACGCCGCTGTGCAGCTACGTCCCCTCCGGCTACCCGGGCGCCAACACCGCGGTGTGCGACGCGTACCCGCTGAGCACCGACAAGGCGAAACAGTACCTGTCGGCCGCGGGCATCTCGACGCCGGTCGCGCTGAACATCGAGTACAACCCCGACCACTACGGCTCGTCCAGCGACCAGGAATACGGCCGCATCAAGCAGCAGCTTGAGGCCACCGGCCTGTTCACGGTCAACCTGCAAAGCGCCAACTGGACGACGTACAACACCGAACGCACACAGGACGCGTACCCGATCTTCCAGCTCGGCTGGTTCCCGGACTACCCGGACGCCGACAACTACCTGTCGCCGTTCTTCACCGCGAACAGCTTCCTGGCCCAGCACTTCAACGAGCCGGACATCTTCAAGGCGATTTCGGACGAAGCCACGCAGCCCGACAACACCCAGCGCATGGCGCAGATCGAGCAGATCCAAACCGACCTGGCGACCAAGTACCTGCCGACCATCCCGCTGCTGCAGGGCTCCATGTGGGCCTTCACGCAGACCAACATCAACGGGGTCGCGCTGATGCCGAACTCCGTGATCCCGTACGCGGCGCTGACCAAGAGCTAACGGGGTGACCGGATTGCCGGGGAGGGGGACGACGTGTCTCCCTCCCCGTCGATCTTCACGGCTTCCGGGGACGATTTCGCCCCACAGTTCGACTGACAAGGGGAACGACGCATGGCGAAGGGTACGCAATCGTCGGGCAAGGCCCTGGCGAAGTACATGCTCATCCGGCTCGTCCTGGTGATCCCGACGGTGTGGATCCTGGTCACGATCGTCTTCTTCTTCCTGCGCGTCACCGGCGACCCGATCACCGCGGCGCTGGGCGGGCGGCTGCCCCCCGACCAGCTGGAGGCCCGCAAGCAGGCCGCCGGCTACAACGACCCGATCATCGTGCAGTACGGCCGCTTCCTCGACCAGTTGCTGCACGGCAACTTCGGCATCACGATGGACCAGCAGTCGGTCTCGCACATCCTGCTGCAGTACGGCCCGGCCACCGCCGAGCTGGTGTTCTGGTCGCTGATCGTCGCGTTCCTGGTCGGCATCCCGCTGGGACGCCTGGCCGCCCGGCACTACAACCAGGTGCAGGACGTGTCGATCCGCACGTTCGCCATCATCTTCTACGCCGCCCCCGTGTTCTTCGTCGGCCTGCTGCTGAAGCTCATCTTCTCGGTCTGGCTAGGGTGGCTGCCGTCGTCGGGACGGGCGAGCCCCATGGTCGAGGCCGAGCTACAAAACGTGCCCGTCAACACGCACATCTACATCATCAACGCGTTCGAGACGGGCAACATGAGCGACGTCGTCGACGTGCTGGAGCACGCCATCCTGCCGGCCCTGGCGCTCGGCCTGCTGACCGCCGGCGTGTTCATCCGCCTCGTCCGCATCAACTTGCTGCAAACGCTGCGCACCGACTTCGTGACGGCCGCGCGCGCCCGCGGCGTCTCGGAGGGCAAGGTCGTCTCGCAGCACGCGTTCCGCAACGCGCTGATCCCGGTCGTCACCGTGATGGGCATGCAGATCGCGATGATGCTGGGCGGGGCCATCCTGACCGAGACGACGTTCGAGTGGCAGGGGCTCGGGTACTGGCTGAGCCACTACCTGAGCAACCGCGACTTCGTCGCCGTGCAGGGCATCGTCACCGCCCTGGCGATCATCATCGCGCTGGCCAGCTTCCTGATCGATCTGATCAATGCGCTCGTCGACCCGAGGGTGAGGTACTGATCATGTCAGGCATCGACCTCGTCCCCCCGTTCACCGGCGAAGCGGCCGCGCGCGGACGCGCCGAAATTCCCGTCGACGAGCCGCGGACGGACGCGCTGCCCCCCGGCGATGCGCTGCCCCCGACCCCGCCCGGGGCGGGCCCCACGCCTGCGTCCGGACGCCCGCGCCGCGGCTTCCCCGGCGTCGCGCTGATCCGCTCGACACACGGCCTGCAACGCACGATGCTGCTGATCGGCCTCGTGATCGTCGCGCTGTTCATCCTGCTGGCGATCTTCGCCCCGGCGATCGCACCGTACAGCTTCTCGACGATGTTCTCGCCCGATCTGCCGCTGTCGGCGACGCACCCGTTCGGCACGACCGTGGGCGGATACGACGTGTTCAGCCGCGTGATCTTCGGCGCCCGCACGGCGCTGGAAGTGATCGTGCTGGCCGTGATCTTGTCGCTGATCATCGGCGTGCCACTGGGCGTGATCAGCGGGTTCATCGGCCGCTGGATCGACCGCGTGCTGGTGTTGATCATGGACGCGCTGTACGCGTTCCCCAGCCTGCTGCTGGCGATCGTCGTGTGGATCGCGGTGTCGAAGAACCGGTCCGGCGCCGAGATCGGCATCATCAGCGCGGCCGTCTCGATCACGGTCGTGTTCATCCCGCAGTACTTCCGCGTGACCCGCAACGCGACCATCCAGGCCAAGGTCGAGCCGTACGTCGACGCGGCCCGCGTGGCCGGCGCGGCGTCCGGGCGCATCATGTTCCGGCACATCCTGCCGAACGTGTCGCAGACCATTCCCGTGCTGATGACGCTGAACGCCTCGGAGGCGATCCTGACCCTGGCCGGGCTGGGCTTCCTCGGCTTCGGCATCGAGCCCAGCTCGGCGGCCGAGTGGGGCTACGACCTGAACAAGGCGCAACCCGACCTGGCCAACGGCATCTGGTGGACGAGCGTGTTCCCCGGCCTGGCCATCGTGCTGATCGTGATCGGCGTCACGCTGATCGGCGAATCGCTGAACGACGTGCTCAACCCGCTGCTGCGCACCCGGGGCGGCGCGACCACCGCCGACGAGGCCGAGATCGCCTCGCTCATCCAGGCCGACGATCACACCGCAGAGCCCGCAGCGGCCGCCACCGGGGCCCCGCCCGGCGTCGGGCAACCTCCGTCCCCCGGAAAGGAGGCACAGCCATGAGCACCGATCACAATGATCAGACCGTGATCACACCTGACCAGAACGATGATCAGGCGCCCACGCTGCTGCGTGTCGAGAATCTGCACGTGCAGTTCCGCACCGACGGCGCGCCGGTGCGCGCGGTCAACGGCATCTCGTACGACCTGGCGCCGGGCGAGATCCTGGCGATCGTGGGCGAATCGGGCTCTGGCAAGACCGTCGGGTCGCGCGCGATGCTCGGGCTCCTGCCCGACACGGCCACCGTCAGCGGCGAGGCCGACCTGTCGGGCGCCGATCTGATCGGCATGCACGGCGAGCAGATCCGGCGCGTGCGCGGTGATCGCATCGCGATGATCTTCCAGGAACCGTCCACGGCGCTCGACCCGGTGCGCACGGTCGGCTGGCAGATCTGCGAGGCGCTGCGCGTGCACCAGCCGCTGTCCAAGAGGCAGGCCATGAAGCGGGCCGTCGAGCTGCTCGACCTGGTCGGCATCCCCGACCCGGCCCAGCGCGTCTACTCGTACCCGCACCAACTGTCCGGCGGTCAGAAGCAGCGCGTGATGATCGCCATGGCGATCAGCTGCGACCCCGAGGTGATCATCGCGGACGAGCCGACCACGGCGCTGGACGTCACCGTGCAGGCGCAGATCCTCGATCTGCTGCACGACCTGCGCGATCGGCTGGGCACCGCGATCATCTTGATCACGCACAACATGGGCGTGGTGGCCGACATGGCCGACCGCGTCGCGGTCATGTACCGCGGCGAGATCGTCGAGCAGGGGCTGGCCGACGACATCTTCGAGCGCCCGCAACACCCGTACACCAAGCTGCTGCTCGCCGCGGTGCCGCACCTGGGCCAGCCGCGTCCCGCGTCCATGAACACGCCCGCCTCGCATGTGGGCGACGGCGTGATCATGGAGGTGGACGACCTGTGCGTCGACTTCCCCGGACGCCTCGGCTCCGGGCCGGTGCACGCCGTCAGCCACGTCAATCTGGAGGTGCACGAGCACGAGATCCTGGCGCTGGTGGGCGAGTCGGGCTCCGGCAAGACGACGCTGGGCCGCTGCACGGTGGGCCTGCAACCGGCCACGCGCGGGGCCATCCGCGTGCTGGGCGTCGACATCGTCAAGGCACACGGCCGCGCGCTGCGCGACTTCCGGCGCCGCGTCGGGTTCGTGTTCCAAGACCCGGCCGCCTCGCTGAACCCGCGCATGACGGTTGGCGACTGCATCGCCGAGCCCATGCTGATCCACGGCATCGGCACGCCGTCCAGCCGCAACGCCCGGGCCCGTGACCTGCTCAGCGCGGTCGAACTGCCCACCGACTACGCCTCCCGCTACCCGCACGAGCTGTCGGGCGGCCAGCGCCAGCGCGTCTCGCTGGCACGCGCCCTGGCGACCGATCCCGAGTTCCTGGTGGCCGACGAACCGACCAGCGCGCTCGACGTGTCCGTCCAGGCCCGGGTGCTGGAGGTGTTCGTCCGGCTGCAGCACGAGATGGGCTTCGCCTGCCTGTTCGTGACGCACGACCTGGCCGTCGTGGACATGCTCGCCGACCGCATCGCCGTCATGCAGCTGGGGCGCGTCGTCGAGCTCGGCACCCGCGACCAGATCCTGCGCGACCCGCACCAGGAGTACACGCGCGACCTCATCGCCGCCGTGCCCGTGCCNAACCCGGCAGCTCAGACGCAGCGGCGCATCGTGCGCCGACGCCTGCGCGCCGAGGCGGCGGCGCAGGCCGCCCAGGCAGCCTGAGAACTGTTTTGGTCAACTCTTCGCCGCCACTCAGCATTCGAGGACGGGTACAAGCTCCGCGTTTTCTACGATGGCTTCATCGCCTGAACACCGCCCAAGGAGACCCAGGATGCCGTCCGCCACCTCGTCCGAAACGACGCACACAACACCGCGCTGGCTTGNGGTTTTGCTTGTCGTCGTGGCCGTAGCACTCGTGGGATGCCTGGGCTACATGCTGAGCACGCTGCACTCGTCGGTGGGCGGCAGGCCGGATCCGACACCGACCGCGTCGGCCACGCCGACCGCCACGGCTTGGTCGATGGTGGTGCGCGGTGCGGGCACGCTGACCGACGTCGCGACCGAACCCGACGGCAGCGTCGTCGCGATCGGGACGATCACATCGGCGGAGGGCGCACCCGCGTCCGACCCGACGTTCCCCGTGAGCGCGAGCGCCCAGCAGGCCATCGTCGTCAACTTCAACGCGAACGGCACGCTGCGGTGGGCGAAGGCGCTGGCCGGGGACGGGCCCGTGCAGCTCAACGATGTCGAGATCGCGCCTGACGGCAACATCGCCGTGACCGGCTACGCATCGGCCAGCCAGACGAACATCCCGAATGTGGGCACCGCGGGCGCGGATTCGACGTTCCTGGCGATGCTGACCCCCGCGGGCGCCATCACCTGGGCGACCACGCTGGCCACGCGTCCCCCGACCGACGACCTGGGCGCGTCGGGCAATCCCTTCTTCAGCGTGGCCATCGCCTCGAATGGGGCAGTCGTGGCCCTGGGCACCGACGACCTGAGCGTTGGCGGCATCAACGCCACCAGCTTCACCGCGAGCGGCACCAAGCAGTGGAGCGCCGTCGTGACCACCGATGTCTCGGCGAGCATCATCGCCGTGGCACCCGGGACGGACGGCTCCGTGCTGGCGGTCATGGCGGCAACCGTGTCCGCCGATGGGACATCGGCCCCCACGGTTGTCCCGATCGGCCCGGACGGTCAGATTGGGACAACCACCGCCCTGCAGGGCGACACCGCGATCGGCAGCGTCGCGGTCGGTTCGGATGGCACGCTCGTCACGACCGCCGCCAGCAGCAACGGCACCACGGTGACCGAACGCAGCGCGTCGGGCGTGGTGGCGTGGCAGGCGCGCGTGACCCTGCCCTCCACCTGCGGACTGCAGGCCGTCACCGTCGCCCCCGACGGCGGCGTCATCGCCGTCGGCGACACCTATTCGCCCACACACGCCAGCAACGACGCGTTCATCGTCAAGCTGACCTCGACCGGCACCATCGCCTGGCAGCGCAACCTCGGCGGCACCGGCAACGATGCGTTCAACGACGTCGCCCTCACCCGCGCGGGCACCATCGCTGTCATCGGCACCACCTCGTCCCACGACGGCGACTTCCCGCCGGCCCCCGACGGGGCCGGGGATGCCTTCATCGCCGTCCTGAATGCCGACGGCAGCCCCGCAACCCACTAGCTTCGCTTGTCAGAACGCTTCCGTGTCAGATCTGACACGGATCGTGAAAGCGTGTCAGATCTGACACGGATCGTCGCACCGCCGCCCCATACCGCGCCGCGGCACATACCCCAAACCGACGCCACCCCACAATGGGACAACCAAGCAGCCAGACGCACCAATCACCTACAAACCGAGCTCCCCGCGCACCTGGCCCCGCCGTTGTCCCACGATGCGGCGGCACCCGA